>JBDRGO010000036.1:0-20180 GCA_043817715.1 Candidatus Iainarchaeum sp.
TTGCAAAAAGAAAGGCAAAAAAAATAAAAAATTTAAAAAAATAATTAAAACAATATAAACAAAAAAGAAAAACAACACAGATAAAAGGGAATTGCCATGAATAAATTGGTTTTAATTGTAATGGACGGGTGGGGAATTTCATCAAAGAAAAAAGGAAACTGCATTTATCTTGCAGAAACGCCCTGCTATGATTTCATGAAAAAAAATTATTCATTCACTGAATTAAAGGCATCAGGAAATGCCGCAGGCCTGCCTGAAGGAACACAGGGAAACTCTGAAGTAGGGCACCTTACAATGGGCGCAGGAAGGGTTGTATGGCAGCCATTTGAAAAAATAAATAAAGCAATTAAATCCAAAGAATTCTTCAAAAACAAGGCATTAATTAATGCAGTGAATTATGCAAAAAAAAATAATTCATCGCTTCATTTAATTGGAATGTGCTCTGATGAGGGGGTGCATTCGCATATAAATCACTTGAATGCATTGCTTGAAATGGCAAAAAAAGCAGGGCAGAAAAAAGTCTTTATTCATTTCATTTCAGACGGAAGGGATGTGGGGGAAAGAACTGCAAAAAAATACATAAAATTAATTGAAAAAACATGCAGGAAGCTGAAGTTAGGGAAAATTGCATCGATTTGCGGAAGATATTATGCAATGGACAGGGACAACAACTGGGAAAGGACAAAAAAGGCATTTGAACTGATTACAGAAGGGAAAGGATTCAAAGAAAAAAATGCATTAAACGCAGTGGATAATGCATACAAAAAAGGGAATGAAACAGATTACTATATTGAGCCGATTCTATTGGATGAAAACGGAATAATTCAAAATAAAGACAGCGTAATTTTCTTTAATTTCAGAACCGACAGGCCAAGGCAGTTAAGCGAGGCATTGACTGCAAAAAAATTCACTCATTTCAAAAGAAATTCTTTTCCAAAAATATTTTTCACTTCAATGGTAAAATACAGCAATGAACTGAAAGCCAATTATGCATTTAAAGAAGAAAAAATAAAAAATAATTTAGGGGAAGTGATTTCAAAAGCAGGGGCAAGGCAGTTAAGGGTTGCGGAAACGGAAAAATACGCGCATGTGACTTATTTCTTTAATTCACAGAAAGAAAAGCCATTCAAGGGAGAGAAAAGGATTATGGTTCCTTCAAGGAAAGACAAATCATATGATTTGCATCCTGAAATGAGCGCTGAAAAAATCGCGGAGCAGGCAGTGAAAGAAATCAATTCAAAGAAATATGGTTTTATTTTAATCAATTTCGCCAACTGCGATTTGGTGGGGCATTCGGCAAAAATTCCCGCAGTAATAAAGGCGGTTGAAACAGTGGATGAATGCACATGCAAAGTGATTGATGCCGCAGAAAAAAATAATTTCATTGCAGTTGTTACGGCAGACCATGGAAGCGCGGAAGAAAAGCTTTACCCTAATGGAAAGGCAAAGCCAGCGCATTCATCAAATAAAATCCCTTTCATTATTGCGGGAAAAAAATTCAGATTAAGGAAAGGGGAACTGCAGGACATGAGCCCTACAGTGCTTCAGTTAATGGATTTAAAAAAACCAAAAGAAATGAAGGGAAAAACACTTATATTAAAGAGAAAATAAAACAGTAAAAAAAAGAAAATTAAAGAAAAAAAAAGGAGAAATGAAAAAAAAGAAAAATTAAGAAAATAAAAATTAATTAAAAAAAGAAAATTAAAGAAATTAAAATAACAAAACACTAAAGAAATTAAAAGAAAAATTAAGAAAGAAATAAAAAAATTGATTGAAAAAAAAGAAAACCAAGAAAAGAGAAAATTAATTAATCACTTAAATTATTAATTAGTCATAATTAAATCCAGAAGGCGGGAAAATTGAAGGGACAGATTTCACTTGATTTCATTATAGCGGTGATTGCCGCAATAGTCCTGATTGCCTCGCTTAGTGCAATAATCAATGACTTGAAGGAAACGCAGAATGAAACAATTCTTTTCAATCAGGCAAAAGAAATCTCATTGGAAGTTGCAAGAATTGCCTCATTAAGCGAAAGCCTTGAACAATATGATTATGAAATAAGGTATTTCATTCCGGAAATACTTAATCTTGAAGGGCTGCCGGAAGCATGTAATATTAAAATTGAATCAGAAAAAGTAATTGTTTCAGTTTCCGGAATTACTGCGGAAACACCTGTAATTGCACCAGATGCTCAGTTTGAATGCGGAAGCCAAATGGTGATAACCAATGCATGATAAGGGGCAGGTTTTTTCGCTGGATTTAATGATTGCGGCAGGGCTAATATTTCTGGCAATGGCGATAATAATCAATTCAGTTGAACTGGATGTATTCACAACAAAAAATAATTTTGAATTAAGCGAACTGCAGTATGTCGGATTGACTGCTTCGGACAGGTTTGTTTCAATGGCAAACCCGTGCCAGGAACAGAACATTAATGTGCTTAACTGCGTTGATTTTTTAGGATGTGATATAGGCACAATAATAACAAAAGAAAAATTAGGAATTGCTGATGAATTTGATTATGCTGTGGAAAGTGATTATAGCAGTTGTTTTCAGGGAACAGAAGATGCTCCTGATGACAAAGCAGTTTTTGCGGTTAAAAGGACTGTTTTAATCAACAGCGTTTCAGAAAATCAGGAAAAATTCATTTTCAAAATATGGAGGAAAGAAAAATGAGGAAAGGATTCATGTTTGTACTGGATGCATTGCTTGCATTAACGCTTATTGCATTGCTTTCTTCAGGAATCGCTTTCTCGGTTAATGCTTCAGGAAATGAAATCAATTCAGCGCTTATTGCCTCTGTTGAGGCAAGGGACAGGGCAGTAATAGGAATTCATCAGCAAGCAGAATCTGAATCAGGAACAGGATATTACAGCAGAGTATGCTTTACCGCAGTGAAAAATAATGCAGAAACAACTTACTGCAGGGTGATTAAATGAATTCAAAGGCTTTTTTTACTGCAACAATTGGCTTGGGAATAGTGCTGGTTATTTTTGCGGCATCAATTAATTCCATAATACAGCTGAATTTAAGCGAAAGCGAAGCATTCGCCCAGCAGATAAATGAAACAAACAGATTATGGCAGAATGCATATTTTGAATTAACCAAAAGAATGGCGTGGAATGATGACTGCACAGGAATAATTAATGCGCAGGAAATAGTGGAAAGCGTTGTAAATGCATTCGGAGAAGGAAGCGAATGCGAAATACATATTGTCAGCACAAGCGGAAGGAATAACGTAACTTTTAATTTAACCTGCACTAAACAGGTTCCTTCAAAGCACAGGGACTCTAACCTTCCACCGAATTCAGTCAGCGTTTCAAAGCAGGCGAGTTATGAATTTCCGGAAGTATGCGAACCAATAGAGGAGGAATAATTAATTTCAAACATCAAGCAATTATTAATCTCAAATAATTTCAATGAATTCATTTCAAATAATTCCTGCAAATTCATTTCAAGCATCAGATAAGTGGATAAATTTATTTTCAGGAAAATTCAATAAATTCATTTCAGAAAAAACCAACAAATTCATTTTCAGGCAATTCAATAAATTAATTTCGAATAATTTCGATGAATTAATTTCAGGCACCAGGCAATTAAATAAATTCATTTCAGATAATTCCTGTATTTTGAGGACATGGAGCCGTACTGCATTGCCTTCTTTTTCCTTTCAAAAGAAATTTTTGGAACCCCGAATTTTTTTGCGATTTCCCTTATGGGGTGCTTCCTTAATTCATCTGAAAAGGAATAAATTTTTTCTTTAGCGGGAAAAGCAACTGCTTTTTTCACAAACTCCAAATCCAGTAAAGGCGCCCTTAAATTTAAGCCGAATTTTGATGAAATCATGTCTTCTCTGTAAAAGTTCCTTCCGTCCATTGATTCCAGAAACCAGTAAATTTTTTCCTGCACCCCCTTGAAGTTGCTTTCCTTCAAGGCAGATTTGAATTCACTGTAACCGCAGAATAATTCATCGCTTCCCTGCCCGGAAAAAACTGTGGAAATTTTGTTTTTTGCGCAGTATTCTGCCAGGACAAATTCAGGCAAGGCAATCTGCAACTGCATTTCATCAAACAGATAAAGCGTTTTCAAAGTTGAAAAAACCTTTTCAGGAATTTCTTTTTCCTGCAGATAAATTATTTCCAAGTCAAGATTCATTTCCTTTGCGGATTTTTTAGCAAATTCCAAATCCTGCGCCCCCTCAAATCCAGCGCTTAAAAGAACTGTTTTTTTCACTTTTTCACTGACTAATTTTGCAATTAACGCAGAATCAACCCCTCCGCTGAAATAAATTCCTGCATTTCTAAGGTTTTTAGTGCGGATTGAAACCGAATCAATTAATGAATCGATTAATTCATTCAAATTTGTTTTTTGCTTTTCAAATTCATGCAAATCAGAAAAATCAAAAAGCTTTTTTTCAGAGAATTTTTTTCCGTTAAATTCAAGCAGATGCCCTGCCTTAAGCTTCTGCGGAAAGGCAATATTTAATTTTCTTAAGGCGCGGAGTTCTGATGCAACAGCAAAGTAAAGGGAGTTTTCCCCGAACCATAAGGGTTTTCCGCCCAAAAAATCCCTGAAAAAATAAAATGAATTATTTAATTTCACCGCCCCGGCGAATTCGCCTCTTGCAGAAGAAATGAATTTCTTTAAATTTAAGTGAATATTTGATTTGTTAAGATTTTTTAATAAAGAAAAAGCGCCTTCATTGAATATTTCCCCGTCCAAGCGAAATTCATTTAAATTTCCTTCAAGGAAATTTAAAGCTTTAAATCCACAGGATTTAAACTCGTTCAATTGAGAATTAAAAAAACCAAACCCAAGCGCTTCAGTAAATTTAATTTTTTCTGAATTTATTTTTTCAGTCAGTTCATGCAGGGAATTTGCGCTTAATTTAATTTCTTTTTTTCCTTCATCAAAAATTATTTCAAATAAATCAAATCCCCTGTGTTTTTGGGAATAAAGAAAATCCAGTAATTCAAAGGAAACTGGTTTTTTTTTCTTTGAAGAAATAAATGAAATTGAAGCCATAGAATCGCCACGAGATATATTGCATACCCACCAATTTTTAGATAAATTGTTTGGACGTTATAAATACAACTATGCACCATAAAGTTATATTTAAATAAATATTGTGTCTTTTATTAGCATGGTCTGTTTAGCAAAAGATTCTTTTTTTGAAAAGAAATTTCTCGGAGAAAAACTAAATATCCTTATATGTTTAGTTGATAAGAAAAAAAATTCTTTAAAATCAGTTCCAAAAATTTTTTCCCCTGAAACAACAAAAATAATAAAACTGAAAATTAAGGAAAAAAATAACTTTCTCGAATTAAGAGAATTTTATAGCAACTATTTAGGTTTAAAAAGAATTATTTCTGTTAAAACACTAAATACTTATTTCTCATCAAATAATTTTCCCGCAGCATTTCTAAGGGCTTTATCTATTTATCTAAAAGACGACAAGATTATAAAAAAATTAATTACTAAAAAAATAGTAAATCAACGGAACCAAAAAATAGAACTCCCATTAAGTAAAAAAGAACTATTAAATCCAAAATTAGCTTATTTAACTGGTTTAATCTTTGGAGATGGATACATCAATCAAAACCAAATTAAAATAAATGATGGGCACCATAACAAAGAATATTTGCATTATTCAAAAAAAAGTTTAGATGAAGCCGGAAACCTTTTCTATGAGTTTTTTAAAAAAAAACCGACATATTTAATTCAAAGAGGGAACCAATTTGAATTAATGATAGTTTCTAAACCAATTTGCAAATTCATAAACTTTTTTCTTGAAATGCCTTTTTCACCTAAAAAAAGATTAGATATTCCTAAAATCTACAGAAAAAATAAACCTTGCCTAAAAATGTTTTTGAGAGGCTTATTTGATGCAGATGGGTATATCCATCACAAACATAATTATATTACATTTAAATCAAGAGACAAAAAATTTACTATGCGAATTAAAAAAGCCCTCATTAAATTTGGATTAGAACCTAGCGAAATATTTTTTGACAATTTCAACATTTCAGGAATAAGAATTTATTCAAGAGATATAAAAAAATTTAAAGAAAATATTAGTTTTTCACACCCGAGAAAAAAAGAAATTATAGAGAAACATATAAATAAGGGAACAAAAATAAAAATGTTCAAGAGAATTGCAAAAAACAAAACAGTTACTGGTTTTTTTGATATAACACTAATAAAAAACTTAAGAGTTAAAGGATTTGGAAAAAAATTAAAAGAAATAAGAAAAAAAAGAAATTTAACTCAAAAAGAGTTTTCAAAAATATTAAATTTGAAAAGAAGAAACTACGCTAGATTCGAGACCGACGAATTAGCTTCGCCTCTAAAATTATACGAAAAATTATTCAGCAAAAAAACTCTTCTTAAAGAACTTTCAAAAAATAAAGTAAGTTTTGGTTTGGGAGGAACCGCTTTTGTACAGCTTGAATTAAGAATAGGAAAAATAAGTAATAAACTCTTTGAATATATGTCACCAAAAAAGACAAAAGTTTCGGTTATCCAAAGACACCCAAAAGGATTTGCAAAAAATTCAAAAATAGAGAAACAAATAGAAAAAATATTCAACATTAAAATAACCAAAGACAACACATCGAAAATAATTTTAAGTAAAACAATTGTAGAATATCTTAAAACATTCTGTATTTATAAAAATCAATGGGATTAATTAACTTTATAGTAATACTCACCATTTTCCTTCTGCTCTCTATCTAAAACCGAGCCGGATTTGTTTATACGCGGTCTCCCACTCAAACTATCTCGTCTCATTGAAATTTCCATTTGTTTCAAAAAAGCATTCATTCCTTCATGCATTGAAACAGGGGCATGGGCGGTTCCTTTAACTGCGGGTTCGCCTTCAAAAACCATTAATTTATCGGATACAAAATCAATGAACAATAAATCATGGTCAACAACAAAAGCTGTCTTGAATTGGGAATCAATCACTGAACGGATTGCTTCAGCCATTTGTACTCTGTCCTCTGCATCAACAAAAGCGCTTGGCTCATCCAGTAAAAGCAAATCATAATCAGGCCTGCATAAAGCAAGAGCTACTGCAACTTTCTGCAGTTCGCCCCCGCTTAAATGAATTAATTCTTTTTCAAACAAATCGCTTACATTCAGTCTGCGGTCAACCTGTGTTTTGAATAATTCTTTGCTGTATTTGTTCTGAAGAAGAAGCTCTTGCACTGTGATTCCTTTTTCTGCATCCAAATATTGGGGCTTGTATGAAACCTTTAAGCCCAAACCAACATCGCCTTGGTCTGCCTTTTCAGCCCCTGCAAGTATTTTAACAAAAGTTGTTTTACCAATTGCATTCGGCCCCAATACCCCGATTACTTCGGCTGAATTTATTGAGCCTGCATTGACTTTCATGGAAAAGCCTTTTCCGAATGATTTTGAAAAAGCACAGTAATCAATTAATTTTATTTTTTTTCCTTCACTTAAGGCTGGCCTTACTGAAAACTTTAATTCCTCATTCCTGAAGCGCAGATTTTCATCCCTTAAAAATCCGTCAAGGAATTCATTCAATCCATTGCGGGTTGATTTCGGGGAAGAAACAACACCATATGCCCCGGGGGAGCCGAAAATAACATGAATTAAATCGCTTAAATAATCCAATAAAGCAAGATCATGCTCGATAACAATTACTGAAGTTGATTCATCTGCCAAAGAAGAAATTAATTGAGCCGCCCTTAATCTCTGGCTTACATCCAAAAAACTTGAAGGCTCATCAAAAGCATAAATGCCTGCTTTTTTTCCTGCAGCTGCGGCAATTGACAATCTTTGAAGCTCTCCTCCGCTTAATTCATTCAGATTCCTTTCAAGGATTTTATTCAAATCAAGCGCATTAATAAGCTCTTCAAGATTTCCTTTTTCATTTGATTTTTTCAATAAATCAATTACTTTTCCTTTGGTTATTTTGGGAAGCTCGTCAATATTCTGTGGCTTGAATGAAATTCTTATTTCTTTTTCCTTTAATTCCGAAAAGAATAATCCTAATTCCCTTCCTGCAAATTCCTCAATCACTTTATCAAAAGAAGGCTTTTCCTTGTAATTTCCCAAATTAGGAATTAAATTTCCTGAAACAATTTTCAGTAGAGTGGATTTTCCTGTCCCGTTTTTTCCGATTAAGCCCACAACATGTCCTTTTTTCGGATAAGGCATCCGGTAAATACGGAACTGGTTTTTGCCGTACTGGTGCAAGGGCTGCCTTAATTCAGCAACCAGATTAATTATTGAAATTGCTTTTCTCGGGCATTTATTGGAGCATATTTTGCATGCAGTGCATAAAATTTCAGAAATAACCGGGCGGTTTTTATCCAAATCAATTATGATGCATTCCTTTCCCTGACGGTTCACAGGGCATATTCTGACGCATAAGAAATTCCCGCATGATTCAGGCGAGCATTTGTCAAAATCAATCACCGCCAAACGGGGCTTATCCTCCTGCTGTTTAACTGAAGCCATACGATTAAAAGTAAAGGAAAAGGCATTTAAATTAATTTAAAAAACCTTAAAGAAATTTAAAGCACTAAATTGCAAAGCAATTAAAAAGAATTATGCATTAATAAAAATATGCGTGCAGGAAACAAAACAAGGACAGCAAGTAGAACTGGAATCAGAACAAGCGGCACAGTTAGAAAAAAGAAAGCTTTTAGAAGAAATGTTTTTTTAAAACAAAATGAAAATTTCCAGTATCGGAAACCGAAAAAATTCAAAAAATTAATTGTTGATTATGGATTCGGATCGCCAAGGAATTTAAAAGAGGGAACAGATAGAAACAAGGATGCACTGGTTCATGGACATGAAATAGATGAGGATATTAATCCAAGAGATATTCCTTTCAAAGAGTTGTACAAAAGAAAAATAAGAATTAAATCTCATTCCCCTAATATCAGGCTGTTTTATAATTCACCATATGAGCACACTCCTTTGCTAGACATTTTAAAGAAATACCAAGCAAATAGTGTGGATGAATGGCGCTTCAATTGCTCTCTTCACTCAGTATTTTCATATGAACAAGCTACCGGACAACAGCCAAATCTCAAAAAAACAGCCGAAGAATTTTTCAGAGTAATAAATCCAGGAGGCCGAATTTTTATAATGTATCCTACATCAAGAATTATCGTTAGTGATAGCGAAGTCAAAAAAAAAGATGAATTCATAAAGAATTTAACCCAAACTGGGTTTGATGTGAAAATTAACAATCCCCCGAATTATGATGACGCTTTTACAGGCCACCCTCAAGCCGAAGATGGTTTTAGATTAAACCAATTAATCCAAATCATCGCAACCAAACCACTTAAAAAATAAATGAAACTAATTCTTTTGTATTATGAAAATACTGAAAATCAATAAAGAGGAAAATTTCTTTGAAGTTATTCCTTCAGGAATAAATGATTTATGGATGCTTGAAAAAATCATTTCTGAAGGCGATTTAGTCAGCGGGCAGACTGAAAGAAAATTCAAGCCATCAAAAGAAGGGGAAAAAACAATTAAAAAAAACCTTTTACTGGAAATAAAGGCTGAAAAAATTTCATTCCATATTGAAAGCGCTTCACTGCGCGTGTTGGGAGAAGTAACCGGCGGAAAGCCGGAAGAATTAGTGGAATTAAAATCGCATCACACAATTGAAATTGAAACCGGAAAAAAAACCAGGGTAAAAAAAGAAAAACTATTGGATTACCATATTGATTTATTGGAGCAGGCAAAAAAATCATCTCAAAAAGAAAAAATCCTTGCATTAATCCTGGATGATGAAGGCGCAGAAATTTATTCGATTTCAGATTACGGGGCTGAATTAAAGGCGGAAATCAATGCAGGAAAGCAGGGAAAAAGATTCAAGACAGATTCAAATGAACTGAATTACTTCAAGGAAATAACCGATAAATTAATCCAGTTGAATGCAAGCAAAATTGTTTTTGCAGGGCCGGGATTCACAAAAGAAAATTTAGAGAAATACATTGAAAACAAAAGAATTGAACTGCATTATGTGCCGGAATCAATTAATTCGGTTGGAAAGCAGGGGTTAAATGAACTGATTAAGACCGGAAAGCTTGCCTCGGTTGAAAAAGAGCTTAAATTAAAGAAAGAAATGGATGCAGTGGATGAATTAATCACTGAAATTTCAAAAAACGGAAAAGCAGAATATGGATTAAAGGAAGTGAAGAAAGCAATTGAATCAGGCGCGGGAAAAAAACTTCTTGTATTGGATGAATTATTATTGGAGAACAGGAAGGAAATGGAAAAATTAATTGATCGGGCTTCAAAAACAAAAACTCAGATAATAATTATATCAAAAAAATCAGATGCAGGAAAACAATTGAACGGATTGAGCGGGATTGGAATAATTTTAAGGTATAAGGTGAACTAATCAATTAATTTCATAAATGCGGTTATTTCTCTTTCGGAATTAATACCATTACAGGATAAAAAATTCTTTTGCCTTCATTGCCAGACATTGAATAAATCTGGTTTAATGAAATCTCATTCGGGCCAAAAAAATTATGGCGAAATAAATTATTCCCCATATAAACCATTGTATGAGTAAATTGCCTGTCTGGCTTGTTGTGCTTGCTTTCAGAATAAAAAATCCCAATAATTGTGCCAGGAACAACTTTGCCTTTGGCAATCATTTCCGATAATTTTTCCTTTTGAATTTCACCACAGTAATTATTTCTGTCAAAAGAAGAAACAAAAACAACCTTGTTTGATTTAGAAAAATCCCATGCTGCCCCTGACCTAGAATAATTCAAACCAAAAGATTTGGCAACTGAACAGGAATAAGCCAAACAACGAGAAGGCCTATTTGGATCATAAAAAACATTTTTTGGTATTCTTTTAAGCCTTAATTCAACAGGGACATTAATTGATTCATTCGGATCAATTACTTTTTTAGTTTGAACAGAGTCTCCAAAAAATCCACTTAATCCGAGCAAAGCACAGGTTCTAACAATTGCCTTCTGCACTCTTTTTTTCATATGAAACCTTCTCCAGCCAATTAATTAAACCAAATTTAAAACATCATTAAATTAATCAATCCTGTACTCCATCCAGTTTACTTTTTTTTCTTTTACAAGCGACTTAATCCTTTTCTGGGATTCATTCAGCATGGATTTATTTGTTTTAAATTCGCAGAAAACAATTTCATTTTCATCAAAAACAATGCCGTCAATCGGCTTTCCCAAAAACTTGAAGTCCGCGGGGTTAAACGGAAAGTCTTTTGTGAACGGAATCCATTGCTCCGTAAGCTGGCCGTATTTCACTGACTGGGAAATTTTCCTTGAATTCAGTTCAATTAATTTCTGCTCAAGCTTTGAGGAATGAAAATAAAAATAAATCAATGCAATTGCAAGAACCAAAAGTAAAGCAATTAAAAGAATTAAAACCGCGTCCATGGATAAGTTAAGAACTAAAAGAAATTAAATGCATATGCAATTGCGGAAATAAAAAAAATAAAAAGCATTCCTGAATGCAATGCTTATGAAAGAAAAGGAAAAAATTAACTTAATTAAAAGTACTGTGTTCCTTCGCCTGTAAGAACTATCAAGGAATAATTGCTCTTTTTTTCCTTTAAAGCCGAAAGCAATGCAATATGCTCTTTTCCTGTTCCTGAAATAATTGAAACAGCCAGTTCCCCTTCAGGAAGCTTGTCAGTTATTTCTTTTTTAATTACGTCAAATCCTGCCCTTGGATTAATTAAAAGCCATTCACAGTCTTTTGCCGGCTTAAAGTTTTCCTTAACCCAGTCATTTGAAATCAAGGCAATTTTTTCCCATTCTTCTTCGGCAATAAGCCTTGCCACATGGCCCCAGGTTCCTTTTCCAACGCCTAAAATTGCAACTAATGATTTAGCCATAAATTCACCTATAATATATACTATATAGTATATTATAAAAAAGGTTAGGAAAAAAGCCAAAACTTGGCAAAAAAATGCATTTTCAGGAGCATAATAAGGAATTAAACCGGGTTTAATTTGCGGTATTTTTCAAGAAATTCCCTTCCTAAAGCGCTTAAGGAATAAATTTCCCTGCCAAAATCCATTGATTTAACCAATAAATCCAGCGCATTCAATGACTCAATAATTGTCTTTAAGTCATCAAAAGGGACAAAAGAAAACTTTTCCCTTAAGGAAGCCAGCGAACAGGAATTAAGCTGAATGAATTCAAGAACTGAAACAAAAAAATCAGATTTGGCAACTGATTTAAATTCAGGGTATTTTTTAATAAACTCAAAGAACTCCTTTTCTGAATCCATGAAAAAGAAAAAGCAGCAAAATAATTTAAAGCCTCGGTTTAAGGAAATGCATCATAATTTCTTGAAAACATATTCCCCGAATGATTTGTAATTGAAATTTTTCCGGTAATATTCTTTCACGCCCAAGCCGGAAATTATTGCCATTCTTTTCATTCCATGTTCTTCTGCAATTTCTTCTGCTTTTGAAATCAATTTTTTTCCGATTCCTTTATGCTGTGCTGCCGAATCCTTTCTTTTTCCTAAATCCAATGCCTCGCCAAAAACATGAAGCTCACGTATTAAAGCAGTTTCAGCAGAAATTTCTTTTCTGAAGGGATTAAATGGAAATCTTAATCTTGCAAATCCTGCAAGAATTTTTTTGTCCTTTGATTCAAATGAAATGAAGAATTCTTTTCCTTTGCTTGCATTATATTTTTCAACAAATAATTCAAATTCATTCAAGTCAAACTCTTTTCCTTTTCTTTTCTGGATTCCTGATTCCCTGCACCTAATGCATAAGCATTTTTTTCCTTTTGAATGCATTTCTTTTTCAATCAACTGCCTTAAATTGCTTTTAGTTACCCCTGCCTCAATTACATTTGCAGGAATATCCCTCTGGATTCTCATTACCCTAATCCAAGGAGGAACTGTTTCCTTTATTTTTGAAATTAATTTGACTGCTTTTTCATTTTCAAGGGGAAAATACTTTCCCTGCCTATACAAATCATAAAGTTTTGTCCCTTTTATCACAAGGCAGGGATAAATCTTAATCATGTCAGGCTTGAAATTTTCATCAAAAAAAACTTGTTTAAATGAATTCAAATCATCTTTTTCTGTTGCCCCGTAAAGCCCAGGAATCAAATGATAACCCACTTTAAATGCCGAATCCTTAAGCAACTGGGTTGCATTAATTACATCTTCAACTTTATGCCCTCTTTTATTCAGTTCATAAACTTTATCATTCAGAATCTGCACGCCCAATTCAGCTCTTGTTCCCCCGAAATTAAGGAAATTGTTTATTTCTTTTTTTCCGCACCAGTCAGGACGGGTTTCAAAAGTAATTCCAATAACCCTTCTTTCTGATTTTTCCGCGGATTTTTTTGCCTCTGCAAAAGAAATATTTTTTCTTTCAGTTATTGCATCAAGACAGCGTTTAACAAAATTTTTCTGGTAAGAATAAGGCATTGAAGGAAATGTTCCCCCCATTACAATCAATTCAATTTTTTTTGCCTCGTGCCCTATTGCATCCAGTTGCAGTATTCTGTTTGATAACTGCTTGTAAGGATCAAAATTAAACATTAATCCGCGCATTGTTGAAGGCTCTTTTCCAGTATAGCTTTGAGGGGTTTCAACGCCGATTCCAGGAGAACAATAAATGCATTGCCCGGGACATTTATGGGGCTTAACCATTACCGCGCAGACGCTTACTCCTGAAATCGAGCGGGTTTCCTTTATTGAAAAAAGTTTTTTTGCCTTTGAAGAAGGGTTTTTGAGTAGTGAAAGAATATCCGGATTTGTGGGAATTTTTTTGATTCCGTGTTTCTTGCATAACTTCATTTTTGCATTATTCAATTCCTTTAATGAATTGATTTTATTGGAATCAATTAATTCAATTAATTCTTCAGCAAAAGAAGACAATCCCAAAAAAACTCACTTTAAAGAAACTGGCCGAAAAAAGCATCAGCCAAAGTAAACGGAATCAGAGAAATTGAATGAAACGGAAACCCTGCAATAAAAGAAAAATATTTTCCTTTAATTGTCGGCTTTACTTCAATCACTGAATTGATTTTTGAATAATGGTTTTGTTCTGCACCTACTGTGAAATAAAAATTCCTTTTGCCGACCTGCTGCGGAGTTACCGGCAGGACTATTTCCTCAACAGAATTATGCCTTAACTCAATTTCTTTTCCTGCAAACCAGGTTTTCGGCAAAGAAGAGCCAATCAAAACAGGCTGGTTTGCAATTGAATTGTTTGAAACAATCAATGCATAATTTGTTTCATTTCCGGAAGTTCCTTCCAAAGAAGGTTTTGGAGTTGAAGCAAAAATCAAGCCAGTATTAACCCTTGCTTTGAAAAAATAATTCTCTGTTTCAGAGGATTCAGGAGAAGAAAGAACTAAACTGAATGAATAAATATTTAATCGCGCATTTTCCGGAACAGACAAATGAATCTCAAGCGATTTGTCATTCTTGAATATGCTTAAAACACTCCAGTTTTCCGGCAAAGAAGTAATTTCTACATTCTGCCATGAAAAACCCTGAAATGACTCATCTGAAATAATAAGCACAAGCTCCTGCCCAGGCATTATTTCCCCAAGCATTAAAGGAGCGCTTTCAGGGCTTAAAGAGGCCTCAACAGGCTCCAAAACCACTGCAGCAGAAAATGCATTTAATGCAAAAAAGCAAAACAATAAAGACAAGGCAATTCTTTTTAACATTCTTTTCCCCTAATGTAATATACTAAGCTAAAAAATATAAATCAGAGTGAAAGCATGGATAAGGATGAAAACAGGTTCATGAAGATAAAAGAACACCATAAAAAAACCTTTGAAAAGGCCCTTTCACAGGGAAAAATTGATTTTCAGATGCAGGAATTATGCGAATTTATTTCCAAAACAAGAAATTATTTCACTTCCTCGCATTGTTCAGGAAGAATAATGCTTTTAAAATCAGGAATGGAAGAGGAAAAAAAAGAAGGCGCTTTTTACAGGAAATGGCACAGAAAAATCAAATTCAAAGAATTGATTGAAGCAATTAATTCAACGCAGGAAAATTTATGGCTTAAAATGGATGCATTCATCCTTCACATCGGATGCAGAACAATTAAGGGCGCAGAAAAACTTCTTGAATTAAAGGACAAAAGCGGAATCAAAAGAGGGGGAATAATTGTTTTGCAGGAAGGAAAAATATTGTTTGAATTTCTCGGAACCCAGAAAATGAGCCTGCCAGTAAAGCAGGGAAAAAAATTATTGGTTTCAGAAAAATACATTAAAACAATTGCTGAAATTGCGAACAAAAAACTGGAAAAAAATTTCATGCAGATTGAAAGAATGGCAAAAAACGCGGAAAAAATGCTTAAGTGAAAAAAATGAGGGCATTTATTGCATTAAATATTTCAGATAAAGGAAAAACAGAAATTGAAAATATTCTTTCACTGATTGATGAAAATAAATTCAGGAAAGTGAAAAAAGAAAACCTTCACATTACAATGCGTTTTCTGGATGAAATAAATGAAGAAAACGCAGATGAAATAAAGAAAAAAATCCAGAAAATAAAATTTAAGGAATTTGAAATTGAACTGAATGGAATCAAATCATTCGGAACAAGAGTTTTATGGATTGATGTAATTAAAGGAAAGGAAAAAATAATTGAATTAAATAAAAAACTTGATTCCGCAGGAATAAAGGACAAAAAATTTCACCCTCACCTGACAATTGCAAGAAACAAAAACGCATCATTAAATGAAATTAATTCACTGATTGAAAAGCTGAACAAACAAAGGCTTTTGGTTAAAGAAAAAATTTTTTCAATTGATTTAATGAAATCAGAATTAAAGGCCGGCAGGCCCGAATATAATCTGCTTTAAATCAGGCTTTTTGTTTTCAACAACCTGCTCCAAAATGCTTTCAGGGTCAAAATAATAGCTCTGAATCAAAGCCTCAACTTCTGAATTTGAAGTTATCCTATGCTCCTGCATCCAGTCCAGAATCCTTTTTCTGACGCCCATTTCCTGCAAAATTTCTTTTTTTGTCTTGCATAATCTTTCAGACAAAACATCCAGAGTATGGCTTGGAACTTTTGTTCTCTTGATTTTGTCTTCTGTCTTGTCCCATTCAAATATATTTGCCAGCAAAGGCTTGCCGTCCATTGAAGTGACTTCAGTCAAATAAGTGACTTTTCTGATAATGCCGGTTCCCTTGAAATAAAACTTGGACTGCATTATAATTAAATCAAGCAAAGGAATCATTGATTCAGGAACATTCATTGGATAAGATTTCAGCCTTAAAAGAAGTTCATGAGAAGAATTTGAATGAAGCGTCCCCAAACAGCCTTTATGCCCGGTATCCATTGCAGTGAACAAAGTCTGCGCTTCAGGGCCCCTTACTTCCCCCAATAAAATCCTGTCAGGGCGCATTCTCAAGGAATTCTTCAGCAAATCATTCATTGAAATTTCCTTGTTTTCTTCAGTTAAATTTTTTGACTCCATCTGCACCCAGTTTTCCCTTTTGCCCAAATGAAGCTCCAAGGTATCCTCAATTGAAACAATCCTTTCCCTGAAACGGATAAAACTGCATAAAACATTCAAAGTAGTTGTTTTTCCTGTTCCTGAACCGCCGGAAATAATTATGTTCATCGGCTCAACATCCATTCCTTCAACCATAAGCCACAAAAATGCGGCAAGCTCTGAAGAAAAAGTTTTGTTTTCAATTAAATTAATAATTGACAAAGGCAAAGGAGAAAATTTTCTTATTGTAAGCGAACTTCCAAAAGGAGTTACAAAAGAATTTGTTGCATTAATCCTTGAACCGTCAGGCAATCTTGCATCAAGCAAAGGATTTGAAAAAGAGAATTTTCTTCTGACAGTGAAAGCAATTTTTTCAATCAATGAATTCAGTTTAAGTTCAGTAAAAACAATATTTGTTTTGCATAAGCCGAAACGCCGGTGAAAAACAAAAACAGGTTTTTCCGGGCCGTTAACCATTATTTCCTCCAAAAATTTGTCTTCCATAAGCGGGGCCAGAAAAGAAAATCCGATTGATTCATCAATTACCAATGATGCAAAACGCTTCAAATTAGAAGTTTTAGGAAAATGCTTTTCAATAAGTTCAGCAAACAATTTCTTTAATTTATCTGTTTCTTCAGGCTCAAGAAAAACTTTTACTGCTTTTTTTGAATCAAATAATTCCAGAAGCTTTGAAAAATCATCCAAAAAATCCTTTGAAGGCCTTAAGGAAGCGCTTGAATCAAGAGAATTGGATTTAATTGCATTAATGCAGAAAGAAAACAAAGGCTTTTCATTTTCACTTAAAGCAGGAAAAGAAACAAGATACTTGTTCTGGGGAAACCCCTCAAAAACCCGGATTGAATCATAAGAATCCAGCAAACTGGATTTGGACATTGAATCTGATAGTTCACTCAAACTACGACCACCTAAAACTTTAATAATAAACATATATTTATTCCTATCAATTATATTAATGGTGGTTCATATCCAGAAAATTCTTGAAAAAACCTCGGAAAAAATAAATCCCTCAAAAAAAGAGCAGGAAGAGGAAAAACAATTCTCGGAAAAAATAATCCAGAAAATAAAAAAACTTAATCCGAAAATTGATGTTGTGCTTGCAGGAAGCGTTTCAAGGCAGACGCATGTAAAAGGCGACAGAGACATAGATGTGTTTGTTTTATTTGATGAAAGCGTTTCAAAAGAAGAATTTAAAAAAGAAGGGCTAAGGATAGGCAAACAAATTCTTAAAGGGCATGAATGGGAAAAGGCATATTCCCAGCATCCATACATCAGGGGAAAAATTGAGGGATTTGAAATTGAAATTGTTCCAGGATATAAAATAAAAGAAAATTCATTAATCAAAAGCGCAGTGGACAGGACTCCATTGCATACAAAATATATAATTGGAAAATTAAATGAAAAGCAAAAAGACGAAGTTCGATTGCTGAGGCAGTTTTTGAAAGGAATCAACTGCTATGGAGCGGAACTGAAATCAAATTCAATGCCAGGATATCTGGTTGAACTGCTTATACTGAATTACGGCTCTTTTGAAAAAACAATTAAGGCAGTAAGCGAATGGAAAGAAGGGGAAATAATTGATTTGGAAGGAAGAATTGAAGGGGAAATCAAAAAGAAAAAATTTGACAACCCATTAATTGTAATTGACCCAGTTGATGAAAACAGGAATGTTGCAAGCGCCTTAAGCCATAACCAGTTTGCAAGGTTCATTGCCGCTTCAAGGGCTTTCATGAAAAATCCTTCTGAAAAATTCTTTTTTGAGCATAAAAGAAAATTAATGAATGAAAAAAAAGCAAAAGAAATTTTGAATAAAAAAGAATTAATTGCATTAAAAATTTCTTATCCGAAAGAACTGGCTGATATTGTCTGGGGGCAATTGAATAAATTTGAGAAAAGAATCCATTCGGCATTAATTGAAGCAGATTTCATTGTCAACAGGACTGCTTCATGGACTGATGAAAAAAAAGAAATAATTGTTTTAATGGAATTAGAATCATTGATTTTACAAAAATCAAGGAAATTAATTGGCCCAATGGTTTGGGACAAACACAATGGAGAAAAATTCATTGAAGCACATAAAAAACTAATTTCAGGCCCAAGAATTGAAAAAGGAAAATGGATAATTGAAACTGAAAGAAAATACATTAAAGCGGAAAAATTTGTATTAGATTATATTAAGAAATTAAAGAAACAAACCAGTTCAAGCATTACAAGAGGAACAAATAAAGGAATGAAAGTAATGAATGAAAAAGATTTGATTAAGTTATTTAAACAAAATAAGGCATTTGCAAGGTTTTTTTCGGATTATTTGATTGGAAAAGAAGTTTTTTTATGAACCCCCCCCCCATAGTTTTAAATTTATTTAAATTGCTCTGCAATTTAAAGCTTTAAATTTGCATAGGCAAATTTAAATTACTTTTTTTTCTAAGTTTACTGCATTAAAGGGGGTTTATATGATGAAAAGAAAAGTAATTATTTTAGGCGCAGCTGGAAGAGATTTTCATAACTTTAATACTTATTACAAAAACAATCAGAATTATGAAATTGTTGCTTTTACAGCAGAGCAGATAATGGGAATTGACGGCAGAAAATATCCCCGCGAACTATCTGGAAAATTATATCCTGAAGGAATTCCAATTTATCCTGAATCAAAATTAAAGGAATTAATTAAAGAGCATCAAATTAATGAAGTTGTTTTAAGTTACTCTGATTTGCCTTATGAATATGTAATGAACAGAAGCGCATTAGTTAATGCAGCAGGGGCAACATTTGTTTTACTGGGATTAAATGACACTCAAATCAAATCAAATAAGCCGGTAATAGGGGTTTGTGCAGTAAGGACAGGATGCGGAAAAAGCCAGACTTCAAGAGCAGTAGTTAAAATACTTAAAGAACATGGAAAAAAAGTTTCTGCCGCAAGGCATTCAATGCCATATGGAAACTTGGCTGAACAGGCAGTGCAGAAATTTTCAGAATTAAGCGATTTGAAAAAACACAAATGCACAATTGAAGAAATGGAAGAATATGAACCATATATTGCTGAAGGACTAAGCATTTATGCAGGCGTTGATTATGGAGCAATATTAAAAGAAGCAGAAAAAAATGTTGACATAGTTTTATGGGATGGCGGAAACAATGATTTTTCATTTTATAAAACAGATTTATTGATTACAGTTGCAGATCCATTAAGGGCAGGGCATGAAGTGAAATATTATCCGGGCGAAGTTAATTTTCGCGCAGCAGATGTAATACTGATAAATAAAGTGAATTCAGCAACAGAAGAACAGATTAAAATAATTGAAAATAATGCAAAAAAATTAAATCCGAAAGCAAAAGTAATCCGCGCAGAATCTGTTTTATCAGTTGAAGAAAAAATTGATCTGAAGGGAAAAAAAGTTCTGGTAATAGAGGACGGCCCTACAGTAACCCATGGAGAAATGGGTATTGGGGCAGGATATGTTTATGCAAAAGAGCATGGCGCAGAAATAGTTAATGCAACAACAAACGCAGCCGGATTAATTAAATCAACTTTTGAAAAATACTCTCATCTGAAAAATGTCCTTCCTGCAATGGGCTATTCTGAACAGCAGATAAAGGACCTGGAAGAAACAATAAATAACACTGAATGCGATTTAGTTGTTTCAGGAACCCCGATTAATTTAAGCAGATTAGTGAAAAC
>JBDRGO010000037.1:0-2128 GCA_043817715.1 Candidatus Iainarchaeum sp.
GTAATTTACGGCAATGAATTGGCTAAAACCTGTGGTTTTGCCATTGCAGTGAATGCCTGCGATGAAGAAGAACCTATATTTAATGCAAGAGAACAAACCATTAAAAAAGCACAGGAAATAAATCCGTTAATCCAGCCAGAAGAAATCGGTGAAAAAGGAACCTGCGGCCCAGATTATAAAGAAGAAATTGAATCAACTGATGAAAAGAAAACAAAAATCATCTTTGAATCAAGCGAAGAAATTAATTATATTAGCATAAGTTATAATTCTGATTCACTTAAATCAATTGCCCAAACCCTTAAAAATAAAATAACTGATTCCTTTAAGGATTACCCCAAATATAATGCAATTGCATTAATCAAAGAAGAAATTTTCGTTAAAGAGCAAGGAACCCCAAAATTACTAGAAATTCCAGCAATAAAAATAACTTATTCCCGGCTTAAACCAGAAGAAATAACAAAGGCTTCCAAGGGGGTTGCTGAAACAATAATCAAGCC
The DNA here is from genome assembly GCA_043817715.1 of Candidatus Iainarchaeum sp. Taxonomy (GTDB): domain Archaea; phylum Iainarchaeota; class Iainarchaeia; order Iainarchaeales; family JAFGBZ01; genus JAFGBZ01. Next base: position 498 of record JBDRGO010000037.1, read on the forward strand.
AATCTCTTCCGAAATACCTGCAGGGAAATGGTTTGAAGGAACTCCAGTAAACAAACATTATTTCACTGATTACTTCAATAAAATAGTTGAATTATCTGAAAAATACGGCGTTCCCCCTTTGCTTGTTTTAAGCTTAAGCGCACAGGAAAGCAGCTTAAGGCACTGCTGTAAAGAAGCGGGAAAAACAAGTGGAACAGGAGAAAACAAGTGTGTGCCTGTTTATGGAACAGAGACATGCGCTTCAAATAAAATAATTAACAGCGGGTCCTCAATTGGAATAATGCAAATAAATATTGGAGCACATGAAGAATGCTTTGAAGCAAAAGGAATGAATGAAAGAAGTGCGTCAAGCATTTGTTATGGATTAATCGAATGCAATAACAAAACCGCTTATAATTTGGAATGCAATATTGCTGCAGGAATAAACCACTTGAAATTAAGAAAAGATTGCTCTAAAAGCTCATGCAAAACAACTGAAGGAATTGCTTATTCTTCTTATGGTGGATGGGAAGGCTCTTTAAGGGCATATAATGGATGCGGGTGCAATGCAACCGCTGACCTTGACTTTGTCGAACATGTCAAAAGCCATTCAAGCAAATTTAAAACCAGCTGAACAGTTTCATTCAATGAAATTCTATTCCGTGAAAACATCTTTGCTTTATTCAGAATTTTTTTCAGTTTATCAGCTGAACATTTTTGTTTCATTCAGGGAAGTTTCTTCTTTTTTTACTTTGTTTATTGCATGGGCAAAGTTTTCATGTGAAATGATTTTTTTGTTTTCGCGTATTGCTGAAATTGCTGCTTCAGTGCATACTGATTTAATGTCTGCTCCGCTTAAGTGCTCGCTTAAGGAAGCCAGTTCAGAAAGCATTATGTTGTCATCTAATTTCATTTTTTTTGAATGGATTGCAAAGATTTTTTCCCTTGCATTTTTGTCAGGGTAAGGGACTTCAATTATTCTGTCAAACCTTCCCGGCCTTAATAATGCAGGGTCAATTATATCCAATCTATTAGTTGCAGCCATTAAAACAATTCCTTCTTTTTTCTGGAACCCATCCATTTCAGCCAGTAACTGCATTAAGGTTCTCTGCACTTCCCTGTCGCCGGTAACTGAATCATTTCGGCTTGCGGCAACTGCATCCAATTCATCAACAAAAATAATTGCAGGCTTTTTCTGCTTAGCCAATTTAAACATTTCCCTTACCATTCTTGCGCCTTCTCCAATGAATTTTTTCACCAATTGGCTTCCTGTAAGGGAAATAAATGTTGCATGGGTTTTGTTTGCAATTGCTTTTGCAAGCAAAGTTTTTCCTGTTCCAGGCAATCCATAAAGCAGTATTCCTGTAGGCAAATCAATTCCCATTTCACTGAATTTTTCAGGGTACAATAAAGGCAGAATAACCACTTCCTCTAATTCCTGAATTTCTTTGCTTAATCCTCCTATGTCTTCAATAGTGACTTTTGGCTTTTCAATTACTTCAAATGCATTGACTTCACTGCATTGCCCTTCAGGCAATACTTCAATTACTGAAAGAGTGCGCTGATTTAATGCCAGCCTTGCCCCAATCTGCACCAATTCATTCATTTCAGGCCTGAATTCAACCAAAAATTCAAGTCCATTGGAATTTTTC
>JBDRGO010000038.1:0-2398 GCA_043817715.1 Candidatus Iainarchaeum sp.
AAAAAAAATCCATTCCGATATAAGTTTGGTTGTTGCTCCTGGTTCAAGGCAGGTTTTTGAAATGCTTGCACGCAATGGATCATTGGCTGATTTAATAAGTGCAGGTGCGCGCATTGCTGAAAATGCCTGCGGTTTCTGCATCGGCAATTCCTTGTCTCCTGAAACAAAAGGCGTTTCATTAAGGACAAGCAATAGGAATTTTTTGGGAAGGTCAGGCACAAAAGATGCTGAAGTATATCTTGTAAGCCCTGAAACAGCGGCAATTTCTGCTTTGAAAGGCGTAGTTACTGACCCAAGAAATGCAGGCATTAATTACCCCCGAGTCAAAACTCCTGAAAAATTCTTAATTGATGATTCAATGATTTTAAATTTCACGGGAAATGAAAACACTAAAATTTTCAGGGGCCCGAATATCGGGGAGCCTCCTTTTACAAAGCCTTTGCCTGAAAAAATTTTAGGAATAGTTGCAATTAAGGTAAAAGACAACACCACTACAGACCATATTATTCCTGCAGGCTCAAGGATGATTTATCGCTCCAATATTCCGAAATACTCTGATTTTGTTTTTGAAGTATTGGATCCGAGTTTTCCTGCGAGGGCAAAGCAGAACAAGGAAGCAGGAAAAGACAATATTATTTTAGCCGGCTTAAGTTATGGGCAGGGAAGTTCAAGAGAGCATGCGGCAATCTGCCCGATGTATTTAGGGGTAAAGGCAATTCTTGCGCAAAGCATTGAAAGAATTCATGCCGCTAACTTAATTAATTTCGGAATCCTTCCATTAACTGTTTCAAAAGAAGATTATGATAAGTGCAGTCAGGGTGATGACTTGATTATTAATAATCTGCATGAACAGCTAAAAAAAGAAGAAATTGAAGTTGAAAACAAATCCAAATCATTTAAATTTAAGGTAAAAAATGAATTGACTCCAAGGCAGAAAGAAATTGTCCTGGCAGGCGGAATGCTTGCTTATGCAAAGCAAAACCAGGAAAAATGAATTGAAGAATATAGGCAAACAAACCAGGAGAATTGAATTAAAAAATAAAAGTGAACAGAAAAATAAATGTGAATAAAACCATAAGAAGTGAATTAAAAAATAAACGTGAATAAAAAAAGAAAATTAAAAAATAAAGAGTATTGAATAAAAAAAGTTAAAAAAATTTAAATTTAAAGAAATTAAATTGAAAGGAGATGTTTTTTTGAAGGGAAAAATCAAGGTTGAAAATACAATTGTTGAAATTGACGGAGATGAAATGACCAGGGTGTTATGGGGGCATGTAAAGGAAAAATTAGTGCTTCCATTTGTTGATGTGAATTTGGAATATTATGACCTTCACATTTCAAAAAGGGATGAATCAGATGACCGGATTACAATTGATGCTGCTAACGCAATCAAAAAACATAAAGTAGGGGTTAAATGCGCTACAATTACTCCGAATGCTGCGCGTGTTAAGGAATATAATTTAAAGAAAGAATGGAAAAGCCCTAATGGAACAATAAGGGCAATTTTGGACGGGACTGTTTTCAGAAAACCGATTATTGTAAGCAATATCCCTCCTGCAGTCCGCTCTTGGAAAAAACCAATTGTAATAGGCAGGCATGCTTATGGTGACATTTACAAGAATGTTGAAATTATTGCAAAAGGAAAAGGAAAAGCAGAAATTTCATTCACTCCTGAAACAGGGGAAAAAGAGGTTCTTGAACTGCATCAGTTCAATGGACCGGGAGTAATAATGGGAATTCATAACACTGAAAAATCAATCAGAAGCTTTGCAAAAGCATGCATTATGTATGCCTTAAGCGAGAAAGTAGATTTATGGTTTTCCGCAAAAGATACTATTTCAAAAAAATACCATGCATTCTTCAGGGACATTTTTCAGGAAGAAGTTGATGCAAACAAAAAAGAATTTGAAAAGGCAGGAATCAATTATTATTTTTTATTAATTGATGATGTTGTTGCAAGGGTAATGAAAAACGAAGGCGGTTTTTTATGGGCATGCATGAATTATGACGGGGATGTAATGAGCGACATGGTTGCATCAGGATTCGGAAGCCTTGCATTAATGACTTCAGTTCTTGTATCCCCAAACGGCGAATTTGAATTTGAAGCAGCTCATGGAACAGTGCAAAAGCATTATTACCGGCATAAAGAAGGAAAAGAAACTTCCACTAATTCCACTGCAATAATTTTTGCATGGAGCGGGGCACTGCATAAAAGAGGCGAACTTGACAGCAATAAGGAATTAATGGCTTTTGCAGCAAAATTAGAGGAATCAGTTATTGAAACAATTGAATCAGGCAAAATGACAAAGGATTTGGCTGCAATCTGCCCTGATAAAGCAGAACAGCTTCTAACTGAAGAATTTATTGATGCAATTGCTGAAACTTTAAAGAAAAAGCT
>JBDRGO010000039.1:0-7546 GCA_043817715.1 Candidatus Iainarchaeum sp.
TCTCCTATCGCGCCTTTCATAGAGCCGGCTTTGCCGGCTGCGCGCGATAAGAGAAACAATAAAGAAATTGTATTTATGCTGATTCACCAGCCAGCCCTAAACGGTCTGGCAGTACTCTCAGCTTTGGGAGAATTTAGACGATAGATCTGCATTTAATCGGTTTATGCTCAACCATTAAATAATAATGTTTCAAGAAATTAATAAAGGTTGAGTTAATTGAATCAAAAACAGAAAAAGGAATTCATGTTGAAAGCAATTGAATTAGCAAAAAAAGGAATCGGCAGAGTTTCACCTAATCCATTAGTTGGATGTGTAATTGTTAAGAAAACGCAAATTGTTGGACAGGGGTTTCATGAGGAATTTGGAAAACAACATGCCGAAATAATGGCTTTAAAGAATGCCAAAAAAAATAAAAAAAATCCAGAAAATTCAATTGTTTTTGTTACTCTTGAACCCTGCCCGCATTATGGAAAAACCCCTCCTTGTGTGAATGCATTAATTAAAGCAAAAGTGAAAAAAGTTTTTATTGGAATGAAAGATCCCTGTAAAAAAGTGAAGGGGAAAGGAATTTCAAAATTAAGGAAAGCAGGAATTGAGGTTGAAGTTGGTTTAATGGAAAAAGAATGCAGAGAATTGAATTATGGTTTTGTTTGCTTGCATGAAACTAAAATGCCTTTTGTTGCTTTGAAATCAGCAATGAGTTTGGACGGAAAAATTGCGGATTTCAATGGAAAAAGCAAATGGATTACCGGCAAAGAAGCAAGAAAAAAAGTGCATGAATTAAGGAATGAATTTGATGCAATTCTTGTGGGAAAAGGAACTGTGGATAAGGACAATCCGAGATTAACTTGCAGGATTAAGAAAGGAAGAGACCCGGTTAAAATTATTTTAGACCCTGAACTAAAAACTAAATTAAATTCATGTGTTTATTCAAAAGGAAGAGTTTTTGTTGCTTGCTTGAAGAATGCAGGCAAAAAAAATAAAAAAATGTTTTTGAAAAAAGGAAAAGAATTAGAGAAAAGAAAAAAAGGAAAAATTGAATTAATTGAACTGCCTTCTTTGAAAGGAAAAGAAAAAGCCTTTTTTTCAGTTAAGAAACTTCTGGTTGAATTAAGGAAAAAAGGAATTAATTCTGTTTTGGTTGAAGGCGGGGAAAATGTGAATTATTCTTTTTTAAAAGAAAAAATTGTCAACAGATTGTATTTGTTTGTTGCTCCGAAAATAATTGGAGGAAATAATTCACCGGGTTTTATCGGCGGAAAAGGCTTTGAATTAAAAAAGGCAATTAATTTAAATGAATTGAAACTAAGTGTTTATGGAAAGGATTTAATGGTTGAAACTGATTTGAAATGATTGCGGCAAAAACTGTTTTGGTTACCGGTTCACGGGGTTTTTTGGGAAAAAAATTAGTGAATAAATTAAATGCAAAAAAATACATAGTTAAGGAATTTGATTTTGATGAAGGGCAGGACATACGAAATAAAGAACAAATAATGCAGGCAGTTAAAGGCGTTCATGTAGTATTGCATTTGGCCGCGATACTGGATGAAAATTCAAAGGAATTGTTTGAAGTCAATGTGAATGGGACAAGGAATGTATGCGAGGCATGCGAAAAGGAAAAGGCAAAGCTTGTTTTTTTGTCCAGCGTGGGGGTTTACGGAGATTTTAATGGAACAGCAAATGAATCAAGCCCTTTGAATCCGATTACGCCTTATGAAAAAAGCAAACTGGAGTCTGAAAAAATTGTTTTGAATTTTCAGGAAACGATTGAAGTGACTGTTGTAAGAAGCGCCTTGGTTCTGGGCGCGAATAATTCATGGAAAAAAATTATTTCAATGATAAGGAAAGGCTTTCCATTGATTGGTTCAGGAAATAATTCATTTCAATTGATTTATGTTGATGAACTGGTTCAGGCAATTGTTTTTTTAATGGAAAAACAGTGGGAAAGCGGGGAAATATTCAATGTTGCTGAAAAAGAAATCCATTCATTGAAGGAAGTAATCGGGTTTTTCAGGGAAGAAATTGGAATGAAGGGAAATATTTTCAGCATTCCTGTGTTTATTGCAATGCCTTTTGCGGCAGTGTATTCATTTATTGCAAAGCTTTTGGGAAAAAAAACTTTTTTTGAGCCGGTTTACATTAAAAGATTAATTAAGAACAGGGCTTATTCAATTGCAAAACTTGAATCAATCGGCTGGCGGCCAATGTATTCTACAAGGGCGGCAATGAAGGAAACTTTGAAGGGGGTTGAATAAAATGTCTAGAATTCCTTCTGCACAACATTTCAGAGAACTTATTAAAGGAAAGAAAAACAAGGAAGAATTAATTACAACTTATCTTAGAGAAACAGGGCTTAATGCTTTTGAAGCATCCCGAGAAACAATAAAAATAATGCAAAGCATTAATTCATAAAATGTTTGAAAATTCATTTCTTTGTTTTTGCTGCTTTCAACGGCTCACTCCGTTGGCACGTGTGCACTGCTTTCAGCAGGGCTTAATCAAAATTCATTTCTTTGTTTTTGCTGCTTTTTTTACTGCCTGAACCATTTTTGTTAAAGTTAATTTTGCTTTTGAAATATTTCCTTTTGCCTCTTCTGCTGCAGTTCCTACATGAATTATGTCTGCTCCTGCTTTGATTGTTTCAAAAGCATGTTTTGGTGAACGCACTCCGCCAGCAACAATTAAAGGAATATCAACTGCTTTTTTTGTATAAGCAACCATTGCAGGAGGCGCAGGACTTGGAGCTCCTCCACCTGATTCTAAAATAATTAATTTTGAACCCATAAACTGTCCAGCCAAAGCAGTAATTCCTGCTAAATAAGGTAAATTTCTTGGAATAAGTTGTGCTTTTCCAACCCAACCAACTGCTCTTCCTGGTTCAGTAATAATATATGAAGTTGGAAGAACTTCCAATCCAAGTTTTTTAACTGAATAAGCTGAAGCAATCTGTGCTCCAGTAATATAATAAGGATCATTTGAATTCATTAAAGACATAAAATAAATTGCATCGGCGTATTTGGATATAGTTGCAATATTTCCAGGAAACAAAATTACAGGTAAAGAAGAATTTTCCTTTATTTCAATAATTGTCTTATCCAATAAATCCCCTTGCGCTCCAACGCTTCCTCCAACAGCAACTGCAGAAACGCCTGCTTCTTCAGCTGCTTTAGCTAATTTTCCTGAAACATCAGGATCTTGATTCGGCGGGTCAATAACTGAAAAAACCGCTCCTTTTGATGCACAGAATTCATTCAGTATTTTATGGTAAACTTTTCCTTCTTTCATGAAATCACTCAATAAACTTAATTGAAAAGAGTATTTAAAGGTTGAGTTATGAGGTTAGGGTTAAAAGAATTGGTTTGTTGATTTAGGCTTTTTTATTTTTAAATTTAAGGCAAACTAAATAATCAGTAACTACTTCCAGAGAAATGCCGTTTATCTCATTAATCTGCTCCTCTTTTAATGCATTTAATATATCAAAAGAAACTGATTTTAATTCATCTGCTTTGTCGGAATGGAGACAAGCCAAATTATTTAATTTATCAATTGATAATTTTTCTAATGCTTCAGAAGAAAACTTAGATAAAATATGAAGTTGGCGCATAGTAAATCTATTTGAAAGTTCCCCTAAACGGCCTACAGATAACTTTTGTAAATGAGTTTTTGACAAAATAGGCAAAGAATCTAATTGATGGGGATTAAACCTAGCTAAAGCCTCTATTTTCTTAACCGGGAGACCAGCCAAACTATTCAAAAACCCTGCTGGCATGACATTTAAACGAAGAATAGTTTCAATTGACAAACTTTTTAATGTTTTTTCTGGAAAAACAGAAAACTCTTCCGCTTTTTTTCCAAGAGAAGAAAGCATTTCTTCAATCGCTCTTCTTTCAGTTAATAAAGGGCGGTCAGCTAATTCAGCTTCAAGAATTCGTGCATGAGCTAATCCCCAACCCTCTCTGGCAGCTATTTTCCGAATCTGTTCAGAAAAAGTATTAAAATGAGGATTTTTTCCTCCATGGCTAGGAATTCTGGTTTTTTTAGGCATATTAAATCACTAAGTATAAGTAATTTACAATAAAATTAAAAGAATTCCTTTACTGATTCAAAGTTTTTTTTAATTTCTTTTATTCCTTTTAAGGGCTCTCCGTGGCCTGGCAGAAGCCATTCAATGCTTAATTCTGAGAGCTTTTGAATTGATTTTTTTAGTTCTTCTGCGTTTGAACTCATTAAATCATATCTTCCAATGTTTCCATTAAAAATTGTGTCTCCTGAGAAAAGAATTTTTTTGTTTTCTTCAAAAAAGCTTACTCCGCCAATTGTGTGGCCGGGACATGGAATTATTTTTAATTTGAAATTACATTGATTGGTTTTTGGATTCCCTGAATTAATTGATTGGTTTTTTGGATTTCCAAATTCAATTAATTTATTTTCAGTTAAGTATTTGTTTATTTTTGGAGCGAATCCATTTGCAAATGAATTTGAAAAAGAAAATTCATCAATTCCTTTTTCTAAAAATTCTGCGTCTTCTTTGCTCATTTGAATTTCTGCTTTTGGAAAAAACTGGTCTGCCCCGAAATGGTCTGCATGTCCGTGAGTATGCAAAATTAATTCAATGTCTTCAGGAAAAACATCAATTGATTTCAAATCAGAAATTAATTGCTTTGCATTGGAAAAATCGCCTGAATCAATTAAAGCAGTTCTTTTTCCCTTGATTAAATAAGAATTGCTTGCATAAGATTCAGGGTAAATGAATGCAGTTATTTCAGGAATTATGTTTTGAATCATTATTTATTTTAAAAGGATTTTTATTTTAAGTTATAGTGTTTGTGGTTAATTGAGGGAAAAAATGGAAGAAAATGACTTAATTCAGAAAATTTCAATTAACTCAGGGAAAAGCATTGAAGAAGTCAATGGCTTGATTGAGGCAAAGAAAACAAAGTTTTCAGGGCTTTTAACTGATGCAGGCGCTGCTTTTATGGTTTCAAAGGAATTGGGCGTAGCTTTGGAGAAAATTGAGGAAGCAAAAGAGCCGGAATTCATTAAATTAAAGGATTTAAATGAAGGGCAGACAGGAATAGGGGTTGAATGCATGATAAAGCATATTTTTTCCCCGAAAAAATTCGAGAAAAACGGAAAAAAAGGAAAATTATGCAATTTATTGATTTCAGACAACGGAGAAGAAGTAAGGCTGACCTTATGGCATAATGATGTGAAAAAGTTTTTTGAGCAGGGATTTGAAAGAGGGGATTTAATTAAAGTCATTAACTGCAATGCAAGCAAATTTAATGACAAAATGCAGTTAAGCATGTTTAATGAAGGAAAAATTGAGCTTGTGAAAAAAGGGAAAAATGAAAAAAAAACAGTGAATGAATTAATTCCCGGAATGATTGATGTTGATTTGCTGCTGAAAATTCAGAGATGCTTTGAAGAAAAAGAATTCACTTCAAATGAAAGAAAAGGAAAGCTGGTTTCGTTTATTGGGGAAGACACCAGCGGAAGCATCCGAGGCACTGCATGGAATGAGCTCACGGAAATAATGCACAGAATTCCGATCGGAAAGCCTGTTTTAATTGAAGGCGCTTACACAAAAGAAGGACTGAATGGAACAGAACTGCATCTTGGATGGCAGGCAAGAATCCTGCTTAATCCAAGGGAAAGCAAAGAAGTTGAAAAATTAAATGAATTAAATAAAATTGAAAGAAAAAAATTCAATGAAATAAAAGACAAGGAATTTTTTGAAGAAAGGGCAGTAATTGTTGACTTAATGAAAGGAAATTTATTTTATTTGTCCTGCAGTTGCGGAAGAAAAGCAGTGCAAGGAGAAAAAGGATTTGAATGCGAAAAATGCGGAGCAATTGAGCCAAAGCCAAAGGCAGTTGTTTCGGCAATGATTGATGACGGATTCGGCTGTTTAAGAACAAGCTTTTTCGGAAAAGAAGCCGAAAAATTACTGAGAAAAACCGCGGAAGAAATTGACAAAATGAATGAAGAAAAAAAACAGGAATTCATTGAAGAAAAGAAAAACGAATTAATCGGAAAAGAAATAATAATTCAGGCAAAAGCAAAAATGAACCAGAATTCACAGGAAATGGAATTAATGATTTCAGGATTCCAAGAAGCAGACGTGTTAAAGGAAATAAAAGAAAGAATAAAGGAAGTAAATTAAATTATTTATTAGATTTTTTTGCTTGTTTTATTTTATGCCTTGCGATTGATTTTTTAATTACTTTTTGTGCTTTCTCTTCTTTAATCTTGCTCAAAGGAACGCCTTGCGAGAGATTCTAAACGAGAGTCAAGAAACCCACTTACTTTTCCTGTTTCAGGATGAAATGTTTTGTTGTATTCATCAAAATAAGATACTGGGTTTCTTTGGGTTTTTGCAGTTGAAGGAAGTTTAACTTTTCTTCTAGGAATAATAAACACCTTTAAAATTAATCCGAAAATATATATATCGAAATTTTTTGCAGAAGATTCGCACCGGAAGTCTGCTTCCGAAAGCATTTAAAAAGAACTAAACTATTTCTTATTGAATGCATTAACCCATGGCAGAAAGCACCCCAAAGCAACTGCTGAAAGGGTTTGAATGCATTAGGAGGAGTTTAAATATGGGAAAAGAAATAAAGAAAGTTGAAGATTTGCCCGGAGTAGGGCCTGCTGCTGCTGAAAAACTTTTTTCTGCCGGATACAAGGAACTTGAATCAATTGCTGTTTCTTCCCCGCATGAACTTATAGAAATTGCAGGGTTAGGAGAAGGAACTGCAATAAAAGCAATTAAGGCTGCAAGGGATGTCCTTGAAATGGGATACCAGAGCGCAGATATTTTGGCTGAAAAAAGAAAGCTTGTTGGAAAATTAACAACAGGTTCAAAAGAAGTTGATGAATTATTAGGGGGAGGAATTGAAACCCAAAGCATTACAGAAATATACGGAAAATTCGCATCAGGAAAAACCCAATGGTGCTTCCAGACTGCGGTAACTGTTCAGCTGCCGAAAGAACAAGGCGGGCTTGAAGGAAACTGCCTGTATATTGATTCAGAAAATTCATTTAGACCTGAAAGGGTTGAAGCAATTGCAAATCATCTTAAATTAAATTCTGAAGAAGTGCTGAAAAATGTTTTTGTTGCCCGCGCATACAATGCAGACCATCAAATGCTTCTTGCTGAAAAAGCAGCAGAACTTGTAAAAGAAAAAAACATTAAACTAGTAATAGTTGATTCGCTGACTGCCCAGTTCAGAAGCGAATTTGTTGGCAGAGGAACACTTGCAGAAAGGCAGCAGAAATTAAACAAGCATATGCGTGTACTGCAGAAACTTGCGGAAATGAATAATGTTGCATTGCTTGTAACAAATCAAGTAATGGAAAGACCGGACATTATGTTTGGAGACCCTACTGCACCAATTGGAGGAAATATTGTTGCACATGCAAGCAAAACAAGGCTTTATTTGAGAAAAAGCAAGGAAAACAAAAGGGTTGCAAAACTTGTTGATTCCCCTTCATTGCCTGACGGAGAAGCAATTTACATGGTAACAGAAAACGGAATAGAGGA
>JBDRGO010000040.1:0-10438 GCA_043817715.1 Candidatus Iainarchaeum sp.
GAAAAAAATCTGAAAAAAAAGAAATTAATTGGAGGAACAGGGAATTTAGGTTTGGATGGGTTAAAGGAAAAAATTGAAGCAAAATTAAATGAAAAAATTAAAAAAAATGAATTAAAAATTGAAAACTTTAATGCAAAACAAAAGGTAATTAAATGTTTGCAAACATAAAGTTTTTTTTAATGGACTTACGAAAATCTGTTAAAGCAAAACTTGTTTTAGAAGACAAATCTGTTTTTTATGGTAAATCATTCGGATTCAATTCTTCAACCGCAGGAGAAATAGTTTTTTGTACTGGAATGGTTGGATACCCTGAAAGCTTAACCGATCCAAGCTATTCAGGGCAAATTCTTGTAAATACTTATCCATTAATTGGAAACTACGGAGTGCCGGAACACAAAAAATCAATTCCATCAAATTTAGAATCCAATAAAATTCAAGTAAAAGGATTAATTGTTCAAGATTATTCCTTTCAGTATTCTCATTGGAATGCAAAAAAAAGTTTAGGAAAATGGCTGCAGGAATTTAAGGTTCCTGCTTTATACGGAATTGATACTCGTGCGCTTACACAAAAGCTTCGTTCAAAAGGAACAATGCTTGGAAAAATTGTTATTGAAAAAGAAACTGATTTTTTTAATCCGAATGAAATTAATTTAGTTGAACAAGTAAGTTGCGCTGAAGAAAAATCAATCGGAAAAGGGAATAAAAAAATTGCATTAGTGGATTTCGGGGCAAAGCACGGCATAATCAGAAGTTTAAATAAAAGAAATTTAAAAGTATTAATTGTTCCATGGAATGCAAAATTAAAAAACTTGGATGTTGATGGATTTGTTTTAAGCAATGGACCAGGAGATCCTGCATTATTAAAAAAACCAATTGCAAATGTAAAAGAATTATTGAAAAATGAAAAACCAGTATTTGGAATTTGCTTGGGAAACCAAATTTTAGGGCATGCAGCAGGAATTAAAACATATAAATTGAAATTCGGCCACAGAAGCCAGAACCAGCCCTGCATAAACCAGGAAACAAATAACTGTATTATTACTTCTCAAAACCATGGATATGCATTAGAAAATAAAATGAAGAATGGATTTGAAAAATGGTTTGTGAATGCAAATGACAAAACAATTGAAGGAATCAAGCACAAAAGAAAACCATTTTATTCAGTTCAATTTCATCCAGAAGCATGCCCAGGACCAAATGACGCGGATTATTTATTTGATGAATTTAAGGAGATGCTATGAATATGAATAAAGGAGGTGAATTAGTTTGTGAAAAAAGGAAAAATTTTGCTTTTAGGCTCTGGTGCTTTAAAAATCGGAGAAGCAGGCGAAAGTCAAGTAAATTACTAAAAATAATTTTTTGGCCGTCAATTCGACTTCTCTGGTTCGCAGGCAATTAAAGCATTAAAAGAAGAAGGATTTCAAGTAATTTTAATTAATCCAAATATTGCTACAATTCAGACATCAGAAAATTTTGCAGACAAAGTTTATTTTCTGCCAGTGAAACCATTTTTTGTTGAAAAAGTAATTCAAAAAGAAAAGCCGGAAGGAATTCTTTTAAGTTTCGGCGGACAAACCGCGCTTAATTGCGGTTGTGAACTGGAAAAAAAAGGAATTTTAAAAAAATACAGAGTGAAAGTTCTTGGAACGCAAGTTAAAGTAATTGAAGAAACAGAGGACAGGAAAAAATTCATTAAAAAATTAAATGAAATAAATGTTTTCACCGCTCCATCAATTGCAGCGAAAAATATTTCTGAAGGACTAAAAGCCGGAAAAAAAATTGGTTATCCATTAATGGTTAGAGCTGCTTATGCCTTGGGCGGAAAAGGAAGCGGAATAATTTCAAATGAAAAAGAATTAAAAGAAAAATTAAATCAAGCATTTACTTTTGCTCCACAAGTTTTAATAGAAAAATGCTTGAAAGGATTTAAAGAAGTTGAATACGAAGTAATGCGGGATAAATTCAATAATTGCATTACTGTATGCAATATGGAAAACTTTGATCCATTAGGAATTCATACAGGGGAATCAATTGTTGTTGCTCCAAGCCAAACACTAACAAATGAAGAATATCATTTACTGAGAAAAACCGCAATAAAAACAATTAAGCATTTAGGAATTGTAGGAGAATGCAATATTCAATTTGCATTAAATCCAAAAAAAGCTGAATATTATGTAATTGAAGTAAATGCAAGGCTTTCAAGAAGCAGTGCTTTAGCATCAAAAGCCACTGGATACCCATTAGCATTTATTGCTGCAAAACTTTCATTAGGAAAATCCTTAAATGAAATCCAAAATTCTATTACAAAAAAAACAATGGCTTGTTTTGAACCAGCAATGGATTACTGTGTTGTTAAAGTACCTAGATGGGATTTAAAGAAATTTACAAATGTTTCCACAAAAATCGGTTCTCAAATGAAATCAGTCGGGGAAGTAATGGGAATCGGAAGAAAATTTGAAGAAGCATTACAAAAAGCATTAAGAATGACTGAAACCGGAGTTAATGGAATTGAATTCAATTCAATTACAAAAAAAGAAATTGAATATGAATTAAAGCACCCAACAGATGAAAGAATTCATGCAATTGCAGCAGCAATGAAAAAAAATTATTCTGTTGAAAAAATTTATGAATTAACTAAAATTGATAAATGGTTTTTATTTAAAATAAAAAATTTAGTTGAAATGCAAAAAAAACTTGAGAATAAAAAAATTAATTCATTAAGTAAAGAACAATTAATTGAAGCAAAACAATTAGGTTTTAGTGATAAACAAATTGCAATTGCAATGAAATCAACTGAAGAAAAAATAAGAGAAAAAAGAATTAAAGAACAAATTCATCCAGTAATTAAACAAATTGATACTCTTGCAGCAGAATATCCTGCAGAAACAAATTATTTGTATCTCACATATAATGGAGAACAAAAGGATTCAGAAAAATTAAATAAAAGCATTATTGTTTTAGGTGGTGGGCCTTACAGAATCGGTTCAAGCGTTGAATTTGACTGGTGCTGTGTTAATGCATTAAAATCATTGAAAAAATTCAATTACAATACAATAATGATTAATTCAAACCCTGAAACAGTTTCAACTGATTATGATGAATCAGATAAATTATTTTTTGAAGAACTTTCACTGGAATCAGTTTTAGAAATTTACAGAAAAGAAAATCCTTTAGGAGTAATTATTTCAATGGGCGGACAAATTCCAAATAATTTGGCTGTTGGATTAGAAAAAAATAAGGTTAAAATTCTTGGAACAAAAGTTAAAAGCATTGATTCAGCTGAAAACCGATACAAGTTTTCTGCTTTACTTGATTCCATTAATGTAAACCAACCTCAATGGCGAGAACTCACTTCTTTTTCAAAAGCAAAAGAATTTGCTGAATTAGTTGGCTATCCTGTGCTTGTAAGACCAAGTTATGTTTTAAGCGGGGCAGGAATGGCTGCTTGCTTTAATGAAAAAGAATTAGAGAAGTATCTGAAAAAATCCGCTGAAATTTCTCCAGAACACCCTGCAGTAATAAGCAAATTCATCATCAATGCAAGAGAAATTGAAATTGACGGGGTTGCAAAAAACGGTGAAATGGTGATTTATGCAATTTCCGAGCATGTTGAAAATGCAGGAATCCATTCAGGGGATGCAACAATTATTCTGCCTGCACAAAAAATTTATCTGGAAACAATTAAGCAAATTAAATCAATTTCAAAAGCAATTGCATTGAAATTAAAAATAACCGGCCCGTTCAATATCCAGTTCATTGCAAAAGACAATGAAATAAAAGTAATTGAATGCAATTTAAGGGCTTCAAGAAGCTTTCCTTTTTGTTCTAAAGTAATTGGAAAAAATTTCATTGATTATGCAATTAAAGCAATGCTTGATAAACCAATTGAAAAAACAGTTGATTACTTCGGAAAACTGAATTATGTCGGGGTAAAAGCTCCGCAATTTTCTTTTTCAAGATTAAGCGGAGCCGACCCGATTTCAGGGGTTGAAATGGCTTCAACAGGGGAAGTGGCATGCATTGGAACAGATTTATATGACGCGTTTTTGAAGGCAATGCTTTCCGCAAACAACAAACTTCCGAAAAAAAATATTTTGGTTTCAATTGGAGGAGAAGAAAACAAATATACCTTGCTTAAGCCAATACAGAAATTAATTGAAATGAATTACAATATTTATGCAACAAAAAATACTCACAAATTCCTGAAATTTCATGGAATTAAATCAACCCAAGTGTTTAAGGTGCAGGAAAAAAAAGAGCCGAATGTATTGACTTACTTAACCAAAGGAAAAATTGATTTCATAATCAACATTCCAAGCAAATACCATTCAAAAGAATGGGATCCGGATTACTTATTGCGGAGAACAGCAATTGATTACAGCATTCCATTAATTACAAATCTTGAATTAACCAAATTATTCATTAAATCAATGGCAGAAAAAAGAATAGATGAATTAGAAATCAAAAGCTGGGATGAATACTTAAAAAAATGAAAATTATTTTCTTTTAATGCCGATCTTAAGGCGTTTTTTCATGTTTGCTGAACCGCGCCTGGAAGGAAGCACTCTGCGTCTCATCAGCTCCTTGTTTAAATCCCGTGCTGCTTCTGCTGCCCCCCATTGTTCATCTGAACCAGAAATTTGGCGGCTTCTTCTTCCTGTAAAACCATAAGTTCCTTCAGGACGCTTCGTTCCGATACCAATAAGCGGCCTCTGCTCACGCTCAGAAGGAAACCATTGAGATAAAACAAATCCTGTTTTCCTTAATTTTCTGGCTTGCGAAGGGCTTAGTCCGGCTTTTTCCGGAAAAATAACTCCTTGCCTCCTCAATTTAGCTAATTCATTAGATACATCTACTGGAGTTACTCCCTTATCAGCCAAATTCGCTGCAACATCCTTGGGAGCAAAAACACCTTTCCAAAACTCGCCTCTTACTAAACTGGCTTTTGAAGGCTTTTTTGGTTCTATATGAGGCGCAGTACGTCTTCGCTCTTCTATAAATGCAATAAATTTATTCCAATCAGGAGGGTTCCTTGCAGCATATTCCTCTCTTTCCAATCTTTCTCTTTCCAACTTCTCTTTTTCCCGCTTCTCCTTTCCCAATCTCTTCTTTTCCAGTCTTTCTTTTATCCGCGCTTCTATTTTCAATCTCTTTTCTTCCAACTTCTTTTTTCTCAACACCTCTTTTTCCTGCCACTCTCTTTCCAATCTAGCTCTTTTCAACGCCTCTTTTTCCTGCTTCTTTCTTTCCAACTCCTTTTTTTGTCTTTGCAATATTTCTTCTCTTAAATCCGGATTACGTTTTGCCATTAAACCACTAAAGTCTTTTCTAATTAATAAACCTTCACGGAACAATTCTTGTCCCTGTTTTTCCCTTGAATGCGTCAAAGCATTTTTCTATGGATGAAATTATCACTTTTTTTCCTCCACTTTCAAGGAAATTAATTGATGCCTGGATTTTCGGCTCCATTGAACCTTTAGCAAAATGCCCTTCATTCAGGAATTTTTTTGCTTCTGAAACGGTAATTTCATTCAATTCCTTCTGATTGGGTTTTTTGAAATTCAAATAAACTTTTTCAACCGCAGTTAAAATAATTAATTCATCTGCTTCAATTTCTTTTGCTAAAACCGCAGAACTTAAATCTTTATCAATCACTGCATCCATTCCTTCCAGCCAGTCTTTTTTATTCCAATAAACCGGAATTCCTCCGCCTCCACAAGCAATAACAATAACATCTTCATCAATTAATTTTTGAATTTCTTTTTTTTCAACTATTTCCAATGGTTTAGGGGAAGAAACAATTCTTCTCCAGCCTCTTCCTGCATCTTCAATTACAGGAATATTTTGTTTTTCTAATTTCAATGCCTCTTTTTCTGAAAGAAACATTCCAATCGGCTTTGAAGGGCTTTTAACAGAAGGATCATTCTTTGAAACAATTACCTGCGTAAGAATGCAGCATACAGGCATGAAAATTCCTGCTTCCCCTAATTTGTTCTGCAGGCACTGCTCCAACATATACCCTATTTCTCCCTGGCTCTGCGCTACCGCAACACCTAAAGGAATTCCATAAGCTTCGTCTTTTGCTAATTGAGACCTGATTAAAATATTTCCAACCTGCGGACCATTTCCATGCGTTAAAACAATCTGATGCCCTTCCTTCACTAATTCAATTATTCCCTGCAATGCAGTCCTTGCATTGGCAAACTGCTCAAAAACACTTCCTTTCTGTTCTTTTTGAATTAATGCATTTCCGCCTAAAGCAACAACTAATTTCATACATATTTAATTAAGCAAATAATTAATAAAAATAAAAGAATTACGAAAATCGGCAAAAAAAACAAATAACAAGCCAAATTAACAAAAAAAACAAATAATTAATAATTCAACTGAATTCAATTAGTTAATGAACATAAAATTAATTGCAATGCTTGCAGTGCTTTTCATTGTAACCCAGTCAATTGGATTGATGGTTGCAGACAAATTAATTCAGGAAAATGTTTCAGCAACATTAATAACTGACAATCCTGAAGATGTGGAAAACTCAATCGGATTAATTGCATATATCCTGGTTTTCACTGCAGTGCTTTTAATTGCAATAAAATATTTTGGAAATTTCTCAGGAATTTTATTTAAAATATTTGAATCGCTTGCGATTTTCGGCGCAAGCATTCTTGTTTTTTACACATTCACCCAGACAATTTTTGTATTTGTTTTTGCATTGCTTTTGGTTCTAGTCAGGATTGTTTTTTCAAAAAACATCTGGTTAAGGAACCTCTCCTCAGTTATTGCAACTGCAGGGGCAGGGGCATTGATGGGAGTAAGTTTAGGCATACTGCCGGTAATTGTATTCATGGTTCTGCTGGCAATATATGATTTCATTGCAGTATTCAAAACAAAACACATGATTACTTTAGCCAATGCAATAAAGAAAAAAAATCTTTCATTCACTTATGCCCTGCCTACAAAAGAGCACCAGTTTGAATTAGGGACAGGGGACTTGGTTATTCCATTGGTTTTCAGCACAAGCATATTAAAGGCAAACAAAGCATTAATGAATTTTCCAGAATATTTTTTTCCTTCAGCAATTATTTTAACTGTTTCATTTATCGGATTAATTGCAACAATTTATTTTGTTTCAAAAAAACCAGGAAAGGCTTTGCCGGCCCTTCCATTGCAGGTTATGCTGATGGTTTTAGTTTACGGATTAATGCAGCTGCTTTGAATTAAAACAGAATTTAAATTAAAACAAACTTAAATTAAAACAAAATTAAATTAAAACAAAATTAAATTAAACCAGATTTAATTCAGCCAATAAAGAAAACATATTTAATTAAATCCAATCCATACATTCCCGCCAATGCAATTATTACATAGCGCAGGATTTTTCCCAAAGCAGCCGCAAAAAAGAATTTTTTCGGGTCATACCTGATTACCCCTGCGGCAATTCCGATTAAGTCAAAAGGAAAAGGAGTCAACGCCCCCAAAAAAATGAAAATCATTCCGCTTGATTTTAACTGCTTCTGAATTTCCTCCATTTTCTGAATTTCTTTCTTGATTATTTTTTCAACTGCCTTTATTCCCATTAATCCAAGAATATAAGCGCTCATTTCCCCTATTGCCGAGCCAAATCCGACAATAAAACCCAGAAAAAGAGCAGATTCAATTGAGCCTAATGCCCCTGCAAGGACAAAAATTACTGCATCCAAAGGAAGAGGAAGGATTATTGTTGCATTTGCCAGAATTGATGCAATAAATATTCCAAGATAACCATAAGACGAAATTAATCCCACTAAAAATTCCTTGTCAGTAAAGTAAAGATAAAACAATCCAGCCATTACCGCCAAGAAAATAACTATTCCCAAAATGACATAAATCTTTTTTCTTTCTTCCACTGAAAGAATCAATTTCATTTCCCAACGCCGCCTAAATTGAATTAATTAAAGCAGTATTGCTTATTAATGTTTTTCGTTTGAATTAATTTTAATGAACCGGGAAACAGCAATAAAAATTCCGCTGAATGAATTATCGGAAAGCGAATTCCATGAAAGCACAGAGGAATTCACAGGAAACTATGTCATTTCCAAAAGCAGGCTGCGCGCCTCAAGAACAAATATCTGGGGAATCATAACCAGCAAGGAATTAATCCATGGAAACGAAGCAATTGAATTAACTGATTTCACAGGAAAAATAAAATGCCTTGTCCCTGACGAAAAAAGCAATCTGCTTGACGGAATTGGATTATGGGAATCTGTCCAAATCATAGGAAAAATAAGGCAAAAAAACGAATTATTTATTCTGGCTGAATCAGTTAAAAAACTTTCTTTCGGCGAAGAGTTATTAAAAAGAGCTGACAACATTTATTCATTAAGGAACCTGAAAGAATATAAAAAAGAAAAAAAAGACGAAGAGGAGATAATAATTGAAAGACGAAACATACAATAAACTGCTTTCAAAAGCATACCTAATGCTTCCGAATAAAGAAGAAGAAACACAAAGACTGGAAATACCGAAAGCAGATTCATTCATTCAGGGAACCAAAACAAATGTAAAAAATTTCGGACAGATAATCAAATTAATAAACCGCCCTGAAAAGCATTTCATAAAATTTCTTTCAAAAGAAACAGCAACATCAGTGACTTATACAGACGGAAAACTGATAATCAACGGAAAATTCGGCTCAATCCAGGTAAACAAATTATTTGACAATTACCTAAAACAATATGTTTACTGCCCTGAATGCAAAAAACCAGACACTAAATTCATTGAACAGTCAGGAATAAAAGTAATAAAATGCGAGGCATGCGGAGCGGTTTTTCCAAGAAAAAGGGTGTAGTATTGAAGGCCAAAATGCATGAAACCTCTTCAGGAAATTTACTGGCTGCATGCGACAAAGAATTAAGCAACACCGCCCTAAAAGAAGAGGAAATTGAATTCAAAATAAGGGACTATTTTTACGGAAAAAAAGAAATAAAGGAAAAGGAATTAATTAATAAAATGAATGAAGCACAATCAATTAATTTAATCGGAAAAAAAACCGTTTCAATTGCACTGAAGAATAACTTTGCAACAGAAAAACAAGTGAAGAAAATAAACAAAGTGCCACATCTTCAGATTTATAAAATTTAAAGATTATAAAATTTAAAAGGGGAAAAAACAAATTGAAGCCAAAAAAACCGCTTAGCAAAAAAGACCAGGAAGCATTAGAAGAAAAGAAAATGGAGGAAGTCCGAAGAATAAAAATGCCAAAAAAAAGCGAAGGCGAACTAATGGGCATTGTAGTCCAAAGAATGGGCGGAACACAGATAATGGTTTTATGCGAAGACGGCAAGGAAAGAAACTGCAGAATTCCGGGAAAAATGAAGAAAAGAATCTGGATGAGGCAGGATGATATTGTAATTGTAAAATTATGGGATTTTCAGCCAATAAAAGCAGATGTTATTTGGCGCTACACCCAGTCCCAGGCAGAACATTTAAGAAAAAAAGGAATTGCAGAGAGAATTCTTGAATCAGCAATAGTCAAAAGCTGAAAGTTAACAGTCAAATAATAAAGCTTAACGCGCCTAATTATTTAGCATATGAAAGAAAAAAATCCATTGCAGGAACTGTTTCAGGAAGAAAAAGAAACCAAAACATATGCAAAAATATTTGATTCACAAACAATTAAGGCAATTAATTCCCTTGCATCAAAAGGAATAATTGACATGCTTGAATTCGTTATTTCTACAGGAAAAGAAGCGCATGTATTCAGGGCAATGGATTCAGCAGGAAATTTCCGCGCAGTAAAAATATATAAAACTGCAACAAGCGATTTCAAAAAAATGAACCAATACCTTAAAGGGGATTACCGCTTCAAGAACGTAAAAAAAGAAAAAAGAGACATTGTCCATGCATGGACAAAAAAAGAATTCAAAAATTTAGAAAGAATGAACAAGGCAGGCACAAGAGTTCCTATGGGGCTGGCAACAAAAGAAAATGTTTTAGTAATGGAATTCATAGGAAACAAAGAAGGCACTGCGGCAAAAACATTAAAAGAAACTCCCGCAAAAGAAGTTGACTACAATTACACATATGAAAAAATAATTGAATTCACTGCACGCAATCTTTATCTGCAGGAATTAATCCACGCAGATTTAAGCGAATACAATATTTTAATGCATGAAAAAGAGCCAGTAATAATTGACGTGGGACAGGCAGTATTGAACACTCATCCAATGGCAAAAGAATTCTTTGAAAGAGACATACTGAACATAGCAAATTATTTCTCAAAAAAAGGCATAAACACAGATTACGAAAAAGCAATTGAAGATGTAAAGAAATGGAAAGGAAAATTACTGAAAGAAAAGAAAAATTGAATAAGCCCCCAATAACATTCTACATAATATCCCCTTATTTTTCCCTAAAAACCATCAAAATCTTTATATATATTAATATTATATAT
>JBDRGO010000041.1:0-12572 GCA_043817715.1 Candidatus Iainarchaeum sp.
GGTTATCGGCTTTCTTTGGGAATGAGAACGTGTTCCACGGGTTCCTGACCCAGTGTCCACGCTGAAACCGAAGTTTCTCCCCATGAAAGGCCGAAGTGATTAACCGGACTACACTATCGGAGCAAATCTAAACAATATTTAATGGTTACCTTTTAAAATACTTGCTAAGTACATTTAATTTTTAGGGGATTAATTATGGCTAAAACAGGTCCGGCAGAAGCAAGAAATTATGAAAACATGTGGATTTGCAGAAACTGTAATGCAAAAAACAGGTCCAGCAGGGGAAAAAAACCGGATAAATGCAGGAAATGCGGTTCAAAGGATTTCCGGATAAAAAAGAAAAGAAAGATTGCGGGAAAGTAAAATTACTGCAATTAACTTAAATTCAATTCACTTTTTTTATTCTTCAATCAGCAAACCTTATTAAATTAATTTACTTTCAATTCTTTTTCTATAAATTGAGGGAGGGAAATTAAATGGATTATTTAAGGGAAAAAATAAGGGAACAAAAACCTTTAGTGCACCACATAACCAACTGGGTTACGATTTATGACTGTGCAAATGTATGCAGGGCAATTGGAAGCCTGCCTGTAATGGCACATGCAAAAGAAGAAGTTCAGGAAATGACAGGAATTGCATCAGCATTGGTTTTGAATATCGGGACTTTAACAAATGAATTAATTGAAGCAATGAAATTAGCTGGAAAAAAAGCAAATGAAAAAGGAATTCCCGTAGTGCTGGATGCAGTTGGCGCAGGGGCAACAAAAATGAGGACAGAAAAAGTAAAGGAATTATTGAATGAAATAAAGATTGACCTTATTAAAGGAAATTCTGCTGAAATCGGAATAATTGCAGGAGTAGAAGCAGAAGTAAAAGGAGTAGAAGCAATAAATGTATCAAAAGAGCCAAAAGAATTGGTTAAGGATTTAGCAAAAGAACTGAATGCAGTAGTAATTGCAACAGGAAAAATTGATTATGTAAGCGATGGCAAAAGAGTTTTTGCAGTTAAAAACGGACATAGTTTAATGGGGCAGGTTGTCGGAACAGGTTGTATGGCTGCATCAGTAATTGGTTCATTCGCAGCAGTGGAAAAAGATTATGCTTCAGCAGCGGCGCAGGCACTAAGCTTTTACGGGGTTGCGGCGGAACTGGCGGCAAAAGAAAGCAAAGGGCCCGGAACTTTTAAAGAAAAGTTTTTTGATGAATTATTTAATTTGAATGAAAAAACATTCAATGAAATGAAGAAAATAAATGAACTTTAAATTGAATTGAAAAAATAATTTTTAATTTGAAAAGAAAAAAAATTAATTAAATGAATAAAAAAGGAATTGGATTTGAATGGGCTGGAATTTGTATTTCATTACTGATTCAAATTATTCAAAAAACGGAGCAGTAAAGGATGCAGTTCTTGCAGCAGATTGCGGAGCAGGAGTAATTCAATACAGGGAAAAAAACAAGGAAAAAAAAGAGCAAATAAAGGACGCAAAAAAAATAATGAAAAAAATCAATGGAAGAAATATTTTCATTATAAATGATTTTGTTGAAGTTGCAAAAGAATCAAATGCTGATGGGGTTCATTTAGGGCAGGAAGACGGAAGCATTGAAAAAGCAAGAAAAATGCTTGGAAAAAACAAAATAATCGGGGTAACAGTGCATAATTTAATGGAAGCAATTGAAGCAGAAAAACACGGAGCAAGCTATTTAGGAATAAGCCCAATATTTTCTACGCCAACCAAAGCAGATGCAGGAAAACCCTGTGGAGTAGAGTTAATAAAAGAAATTAAAAAACATTCATCAATTCCATTAATTGGAATCGGGGGAATAACTGAAGAAAACTGCATAAAAGTCATTCAAAGCGGAGCTGATGGCGTGGCAGTAATTTCAGATATTTATAAGGCAAAAGATTTTTGCGGAAAAATAAGGAAATTAAATGAAGTAATTAGTAATGCTAAAGCAAAAAAAGAAATTAATAAAAAATAAAAAAAAGGAATTAATTAAATGAAAAGGAAATGAATTAAAAATGGCTTTATTAATGCGGAAAGCAGGAAAAGGAATTGAATTAAAATGAAAACATTAATGGAAATTGCAGGAAAAGGAATTGTTTCAAAGGAAATGATTCAGGCGGCAAAATGCGAGGATGTGAATGCTGAATTCATCAGAAAAGGAATAGGCAAAGGGAACATCCTGGTTGCGGCGAATAAAAGGCATAAAAAATTAAAGCCAATCGGAATCGGAAAAGGATTAAAAACAAAAGTCAACGCGAATTTAGGGACTTCAACAAGCAAATATGACTTGAGCGAAGAAAAAGAAAAAATGCTGAAATGCATTCAATACGGCGCTGACACAGTAATGGATTTATCTACCGGCGGGGACTTAAATGAAATCAGGAAAGCATTGCTTAGCGAATGCAGTGTTCCGTTCGGAACTGTGCCGATTTACCAGGCAGTTTTAGTAAAAGAAAAGATTAGAGATTTAACTGCAGATGATTTTTTGGATGCAATTGAATTGCAGGCAAAGCAAGGCGTGGATTTTATGACAATCCATGCAGGAATCCATAAAAAAATGATTCCATTAGCAGAGCAAAGGCTTGCAGGAATTGTTTCACGCGGAGGGGCAATTTTATTCAAATGGATGAAAGAAAACAAAAAAGAAAATCCGCTTTACACTGAATTTGATTCAGTGCTTGAACTGGCAAAAAAATATGATTTTTCTTTAAGCTTAGGGGATGCATTAAGGCCTGGAGCAATTCATGATTCCACGGATAAAGCACAGATTGCGGAATTAAAGGAACTGGGAAAACTGACTTTAAGGGCATGGAATGAAAATGTTCAGGTAATGATTGAAGGACCAGGGCATATTCCAATTCATGAAATTAAAAAAAACGTTGAGTTACAGAAAAAGCACTGTTACGGAGCACCATTCTATGTACTTGGACCATTAGTGACAGATATTGCTGCAGGATACGACCATGTCGCTTCAGCAATCGGGGGCGCGGTTGCAGGAATGCATGGAGTTGATTTTTTATGCTATGTTACTCCGGCAGAGCATCTTGGATTGCCGACAATTGATGAAGCAGTTGAAGGCATTGTGGTTCATAAAATAGCAGCGCATGCAGCTGATTTGGCTAAAGGAATTCCTTCAGCATATGAAGTGAATAAAAAACTCTCAAAAGCAAGGGCTGGATTTAACTGGAAAAAACAATACCGGTATTTCATTGAACCAAAAAAAGCAAAACAAATAAGGGAAAGGGAAGGAAAAGACTGCGAAAAATTCTGTTCCATGTGCGGGGCAAAATTCTGCGCGGTTAAGAATTATTCTGAGGCAAAAAAGAAAGGGAAAACAAAAAATAAATTAAAAATTATTGAAATAAATGACAAAATCAAAAGAAAGTGAATTAATTTGAACTTAAAGCAATTCGGCGGAGAAAAAGCAATGATTGAATTCCTGAAAAAGAATTTTGCTTCAAAAGACAAAAATGTAATTAAAGGAATCTGCAATCAAAGGAAAAAAATCAAAATTCAGCGGAGGTGTTGCTGAAAAATGGGTGATTCTGACAACAAGGCATTAGTTGTATTTCAGAGCAAGAAAATCCGGAGAACCTGGTTTAAGGATGAATGGCATTATTCTTTGGTTGATATAGTCCAAGCTTTAACAGATAGTGTTAATCCTACGGATTATCTGAAAAAACTGCGTAAAAGAGATGAAGAGCTTGGAAGCTACATGGGGACAAATTGTCCCCAGGTAGAACTGCTAACTGAAACAGGCAAAAAAAGAAATGTTCTCGCAGGAAATACGAAGGATGTTTTTCGGCTTATCCAGTCAATTCCAAGCAAAAATGCTGAACCATTCAAAAGATGGCTTGCAGGAGTAGGAAAAGAGAGGATAGATGAAATAGAGAATCCCGAACTCGCTCAAGCAAGAATGAAAGAGATTTACACCGCAAAAGGATATCCCAAAGACTGGATTGATAAACGATTAAGAGGCATTGCCATAAGGCAAAATATGACTGATGAATGGAAAGAGCGAGGCATCAAAGAACAGAAGGATTTTGCAATCCTTACCGCAGAAATTTCCAAGGCAACATTCGGAATGACTCCTGCTGAATACAAAAATTTCAAAAATCTGCCAAAACAGTCAAAAGCAAATTTAAGGGATCACATGAATGATTTAGAGCTGATTTTTACAATGCTTGGCGAACGCATGACAACAGAACTTTCACAAGAAGAAAAACCGGAAACTTTTGATAAAAGCAAAGATGTTGCCAAAAGAGGAGGAAAAGTCGCAGGAAACGCCAGGATAAATGCTGAAAAGGAATTAGGCCGCCCGGTAACCACCAGACAAAACTATCTTTCTATAACAGATAAGAAAAAACTCCCGCATAAGAAGCAATGAACTCCTGCCGCAAAACCGGCTTAAAATTTAGTTTATTAAATTAATCAGGAAATTAAAATGAATTTAAAGGAATTCGGCGGAGAAAAGGCGATGATCGCTTTTTTGAAAAAGAATTTTGCTTCAAAAGACAAAAATGTAATTAAAGGCATCGGGGATGATGCAGCAGTAATTAAAAAAGATTCAAAAGGAAAAGAAGTTTTTGTAGTAACAACTGACATGCTTTGCGAAGACGACCATTTTTCACTGAAATATTTCACTCCATTTCAGATTGGATTAAAATCAATGGAGTCAAATGTATCCGATATTGCTTCAATGAATGCAATTCCAAAATATGCTTTTTTATCTGTTGCATTCAAAAAAAATACAACAGCAAAATTCTTTAAGGAGTTTTTTGAAGGAGTAAAAAAATCCTGTAAAAGAAATAAAACTGAATTAATCGGCGGGGACATTACGCATGGAAAAAAAATTGCAGTAAGCATTACAATTATTGGTGAAGCAAAAAGAAAAGAAATTGTTTATAGAAAAGGGACAAAATCAGGGGAATTAATTTTTGTTTCAGGAAAATTAGGGGATTCAAAAGCAGGGCTGGGATGCTTTAGGAAAAAAATAAAAGGATTCAATTACGTGAAAAAAAAGCATTTAGAACCAAAAGCAAGAACTGATATTTCAAAAGCAATTGGAAAAATTGCAACTGCAATGGAAGATGTAAGCGATGGACTGGCTTCAGAAGTGAAAAATATCTGCGGAGAAAGCAATTGCGGAGCAGTGATTTACTGGGAAAAAATTCCAGTATCCAAAGAATGTGAAAAAACTGCTGAAAGATTTAACACCAATGGAAAAAATTATGCCTTATTCGGGGGAGAAGATTTTGAACTGGTTTTTACTGTTAAGAAAAAAGATAAAAAGAAAGCGGAAAAATTAGGTTTTTGTGTTGGAGAAATAATTAAAGGAAAAAAAGTGTTTTTAGAAAGAAATGAGAAAAAAATTGAATTGACTAAAACTGGTTTTGATCATTTCAAAAACTGATGGAAGCTTTTGAAATATGCAATTCAGGGAATCGCATCATTTCAGGTGAATTCAGGAAAAAACACGTTTCCGTTCTTTTTTTAATTTAATTAATTCAATTATTAATCATGAATTTAAAGGCATTATTTGATTTAATCCGCCCATTCAATTGTTTTATGGCGGGTTTTGCAGCAATAATTGGAGCAATTCTCGCAGGAGGAATGTATTTTCCAATTCAAGTAATTTATGCTTTTTTAGGGGCTTTTTTGGTTTGCGGGGGAGGGCAGGCAATAAATGACGTGTTTGATTTAGAAATTGATAAAAAAATCAATCCTTCAAGGGCAATTGCTTCAGGAAAAATTTCAGCAAATCAAGGAATGTTTTTTTCTGCAATACTTTATTTGATTGGATTAGGTTTTGCTTTCTTAATTAATTTTGAAGCACTGGCAATTGCTTTAGTAATTGTTTTTTTATTAAGCAATTACTCAATGTTCATGAAAAAAACAAAAATTTTCGGCAATTTCATTGTTTCAATGGGAACTGCTGCACCATTAATTTTTGGTGCATCACTTTACGGAGCATATGACTTAGTTTTATTATTAGCAGTAAGCGCGTTTTTTGCAAATTATGCAAGGGAAGTGACAAAGGATTTTGCTGATTTAAATGGAGATAAAGGAATAAAAGAAACTTTGCCGATGATTTGGGGAAACAATGCAAGGCATTGGATTGCATTCAGTTATTTCATTGCAATTGCATTGGTTTTTTACGTGTTTTTTTCAGGAATGATTAATTCTGCTTATTTCTTTTCATTAATTTTATTAAGTTCACTGGTTTTTTTGTACTGCATTTTATTGAATTATAAAAATGAATTCATCCGTTCGCATAAATTATCCAAATTCGGAATGCTGATTGCATTAATCGGATTCCTTTTAGGGGGAATTTTCGGGTGAAATCTGAATTAAATTAAATTGAATTAAAAAGGTGTTTTTGGATGAAAGACTCAATTAAAACAGGTTTTGGCTTCGGATTGACTTCAGGAATAATCACAACCCTCGGATTAATTATTGGATTATATTCAAGCACTAACTCCGCAATCGCGGTTATTGGGGGAATAATCACCATTGCTGTTGCCGATGCATTATCTGATGCATTAGGAATCCATATTTCAGAGGAATCAAAAAAAGCAGGAAAAAAAGAAATCTGGGAAGCAACTCTTTCAACTTTTGTTTCAAAATTATTTTTTGCATTGACCTTTATTGTTCCAGTACTTTTACTTGACTTGCATTCCGCAATTATTGCAAGCATAATCTGGGGAATATTATTGCTTGGTGTTTTCAGTTACTTTATTGCAAAAAATAAAAAAGAAAACGCTTTCAAGGTAATTGCAGAGCATTTAATCATTGCATTTGGAGTCATAATAATAACTTATTATTTGGGTTTATGGATTTCAGCAACTTTTGTGTGAATTAAAAATGAGGGAAGAACTGATTTCAGGAATTTATTCTTTTCTTTCATCGCAGGGATTTATTGTCAAAACATTTCTTGATTCAAATTCCTGCTTTGATTTGATTGCAAAAAAAGGAAACCAAGCATTTATTGTGAAAGTTTACTCCAATATTGATTCTGTAAGGGAAGAGCAGGCAAAGGAATTGCTGAAATTAAGCTCTTTATTCAATGCTTTGCCGGTAATTGTGGGAAAAAAAAGCAAGGCATTTGATTTAAGGAATGAAATTTTGTATGAACGCTTTGGGGTTTCAGTAATGACTTTTAATTCCTTTCAGGAAACAGTAAAAGGCCATTATCCAAAAATCAAATTTTTTAAGGGAAAGGAAACAGTTAAACTGGATTATGAAAAATTAAGGGAAAAAAGAATTTCTTTGGGATTAAGCAGTTCGGAACTGGCTGAAAGAATTCAGTTAAATCCTGAAACACTTTACAGATATGAAAAAGGATTCAATGCATCAATTGATTCGGCAAAAAAACTGGAGAATGCATTAAATACTTCTTTAATTAAGGAAATGGATTTGAATGCAGAATGCGAAAAAGAGGAAAATGAAAACAAAAACAATCCATTATATGATAAATTCAAAAGAATCGGAATGGAACTGGATTTGTTTTCCCATGCGCCGATTAAAGCTGCTGAAATGGAATCCCCTATTCTGATTCAGGAAGGCGAAAGAAAAAAGGACTTAATCAAAAAAGCAATTGATCTGAAAAAAGCAGGGGAAGTAATTGAATCAGATTCAATGATTTTAACAAGGGAGTTTCCAAAAAAATCAATTTATTCAATTCCGGTAATTGAAGAAGAGGAACTGGATTCATTAAGAAAAAAAAAGGACTTAATTGAACTGATAAGGGAAAGGAAAAAAAAAAGAAGAGGAAAAATAGAAAAAATAAGAAAAAAACAGGGAAAAAATAAAAACAGGGAAAAAAATGAATTATACTGAAGCAAAAAAATACATTGATTCATTGAATGTAAAATTCACTGAATTCAATACAGTTAAAACAAGGAAATTATTGAAAAAGGCAGGAATTTCACTTAAAGATTCATTTATTGTGCATATTGCAGGAACCAACGGCAAAGGCAGCGTTTGTGCAATGCTTGAAGCAATTCTTTTAGAAGCAGGCTATAGCACAGGGCTTTATACTTTCCCCGCATTTAATTGATTTGACTGAACGCATAAGGGTTAATGGAAAAGATATTTCAAAAAAAGAATTTGCAGAAAAATTAAGTGAATTAATTCCAGTAATTAAAAAATCAAAATTAAATCCTTCTTACTTTGAAGTATTAACTATTCTGGCGGCAAAAGTTTTTCAGGAACAAGAAACTGAGTTTATTATTTTAGAAACAGGGCTTGGGGGAAGGCTTGATGCAACAAATGCATTTAATTCACAGATTCAGGTTATTACGGATATTTCTTTGGAGCATACAAAGCATTTAGGGAATACAATTGCAAAAATTGCCTTTGAAAAAGCAGGAATCATAAAAAAAGGAATTGCAGTTGTGCGGAAGGATAATGCAGGATATAAACAGATTAAAAACAAAATAAAAAAAATGAATGCAAAAGAATTAAATCCGGAAAAAGAATTAAAGAAAGCAGAATATGGAAAAATTAAAACAAATTTATTGGGAATGCATCAAATCAGGAATGCTTCACTTGCAATAACCTCGGTTCTTGCTTTAAAGAAAAAATACAAAATTTCAATTAAAGCAATTCAAAAAGGGTTAATGAAAGTTAACTGGAAAGGAAGAATGCAAATCATTGAAAGAAAGCCTTTGACAATAATTGACGGGGCGCATAATCCTGCAGGAATCAATAATTTATTCCATAGCTTAACTGAATTCACGTATGAAAAACTTATTGTTGTTTTCGGGGTTTTAGCCGACAAAAACTGGAAAGAAATGAGCTGGGAAGTAAGCAAAAACGCGAATGAGCTGATTTTAGTTAAGCCTGAAAGCCACAGGGCATTAGAACCGAGTGAATTAAAGAATTTTTTGCGGAGAGGCAAAATAATCAATTCATTTTCTGAAGCATTAAAGCATGCAAAAAAAATTGCAGGAAAAAAAGACTTGGTTTTAATCTGCGGTTCGCTTTATCTGATTGGAAAAGCATTGAAATAAGCCGAAAGCAGAAACGGAAGGTATTAAAAAAATTAAAAGCAGTAATTTATCATGAAAAAAATTTTGTTTTTGGGAATTGTGCTGCTTTTTTTATTTGCTTGTGTTTCAGAACCGGAAATGAATCAAAATGAAGCAGAACAAAAGGAAATGCCGGATATTGAAAATAATGGGCAAGAAAACAATTCAGTAATAGGCAAACCAGCGAATGAAATTGAGCCTGCAGAAGAAAATGATGGCGCAATTCAGCCTGAAAAAGAAGCAGACGAAAATGAATCAGAAAAAAATGATGCTGATTCAGAAGAAGAACTTCCTGACACAGAAGTAGGATATCAAGGGGCATTGCCTGACTTGGAAGTAAAAACACTTATTTTAGACGGGCCTGCAAAAGCAGGCGATGAACGAGTAAACTTTATTCTTGTTGTAAATAATTCATCCACTGTCCCTTTTTCTTTAAATGATAAATCAATTGTGGTTAAATTATTTGATATGGACACAGATGAAGAAATTGCTTCTTACCGGGACGGGCCATATGAGGAAACAATTAACTGGCTTGCAAAAACAAAATATGCGTATAAAATTAGATCATTTAAAAATCCTAAAATACTGGAAACTGCGGGAGCAAAAAATATTCGCGCAAAAGCAGATTATGAAAATAGTTTAAATGAAGCCAATGAAGAAAACAACATAAAAGAATTTCAAATAACTGTGAGATAGCAAGAAATTAAAAAAAATAAACTAAAACCATTTATTCAATGAACTTTGCTCGCCTTTTTCACTTAATTTTAATTCTAATCTTTTCAACGTGTTTTCAACTCTATCTAAAGAAAAATCATGCTCATTGCATAAAAAAGAAATTATTTCCTCTCTTTTAGGAGTGCTGAATTTCAATGAATAATCTTCAGTGATTTTTGGCTTTAAAAAAATGTCTTCAACTTCTTTGAAATCAAATTCAGGCAAAAATTTTGTTTCCTTAATTATTTCTTCAAATGAATCAAATTTTTGCACTAATTTTAATGCGGTTTTTGGACCTATTTTAGGAAATTTTTCATTAAAATCTGTGCCGATTAAAATTGCAAGCCAAATTAATTTTTGTCTGTTTAAACCAATTGAATCCAATGCTTTTTGTAAATCGATTTTTTCAGGAAAAACATCAATAAAAATGTCTTTTCCAGGAATTTTTCTTTTACCTGAAACAGTAATGTTCCGATACAATACCGGGGCGCCGAACAATAATGCATCCCAGTCCTGTGAAACACATCCTCTTACTTGCTCTTCCTTGCACATGAAGGCAATCTGCGCCTCGCCTTCTCCTAAAGCCTGAATTACAGGAAAACCCATTAATTCAAGCAGTTTCTTTGCATCATTAACCATTTCAGGAGTCAGTTTTAATGCCCTTGAACCCAATGCTTTTGCATCCTTTAAACGCCCTTCCCTTAAAGCTATTTCATGCTGTTCAATTGCTTTTGTGCGGATTTCAGTTCTTTTTTTGAGGGTTTCAGATTTTAATTCAGGGTGCTTTCCGTCAAAAACAAAAACTGGCTTAATTCCTTTTTCAACCAAATTAGTGGTGCGGTAAAGAAGACCGGTTAAATGAGATGTAACATTTCCTTTTGAATCAGTTAACGGAGTTCCATCCATTCCCCTGATGCTTGAAAGAAACTGGTAAATTATATTCATTGAATCAAAGCCTAATTTCATTCCATTTAAATAAGCCAATGAAATTTCTTCTTTTTCAATCAACTCCCCTAAAGCAACACCCAATTAATTCACCTTTTAATTTACAGCAAAAATAATTCTCTGCCAAACAATAATATAAATAAATGCATGCTTTAATTTAATAAAATTACGAATTAATGAGGATTTAGAAAATGAAATTAGATTTACATTTACATTCAAATTATTCCCCTGATGCATTAACCAAGCCTGAAACCGCGGTTAAAACAGCAAAAAAGCTTGGAATTGGAATAGCAGTAACTGACCACGGCACAACAAAGGCATGGCCGGAATTCACCGAATATGGAAAAAAATTTGATGTTCCAGTGATTTTAGGGGAAGAAATTCGGGTTCTTGATGATGAAAAGAAATTCTGCGGAGAATTAATTGGATTATTTTTAACTGAAGAAATTAATTCAAAGCATTACCTGGAAGTGATTGATGAAATCAAATCACAAAAAGGAATAATTGTTGTTCCGCATCCGTTTGATTCATTCAGGCATGGATTCAAATTCATTAAAACTGAATTTAAAAAAATTGATTTGATTGAAGGATTCAATGCAAGAAGCCAAAGAAATGAATTCAATGAAAAGGCAAAAGAATTTGCAAAAGAAAAAGGAATTCCAATGACTGCATCAAGCGATTCCCATACTCCAGAAGAAATCGGGAACGGATTAACCAAAGTAAACGCATCAACGCTTGAAGAAGCAAAAAAAGAATTATTGAAAGGAAGAACTGGATTAATTGAAAACAAAAAAGCAAATTTATGGCATCATTTCCAGACACAATTGGCTAAAAGAAAAATAATGAAAGGAAGATGAAAAAAATTGAAATAAAATTATGAAAAAAAAATTAAGCAAAAAAAAAAGGTGGATTAATTGTTAGGGCAGACCAGAAGCAAATTAAAGGGAATTTTATTGAAAGTAATGAAACCGCTTTCATTTCTTCCTTTAACCCCGAATCAATTTACTTTTCTTGCTGTGCCAATTGCAGGAATTGCAGCCTATTATTTAATTCAGGAAAATTATTTTTTTGCATTAATCTTTGTTTTACTTGCATTATTAATTGATTTACTGGACGGAAGCTATGCTGAAATAAAAAAACAAAAAACTTTTTTCGGAAATTACTTTGATGCAGTAACTGATAAAATAGTTGAAGCAATAATTTATTTCGGACTGACAGTGAATTATCCTTTACATGCATTCCTTGCATTTGCTTTCACAATGCTTAATTCTTATGCAAAGCCCAGGATTGCATTGGTGATTGAAACAGACAACCATGACTGGCCTGCAGTAGGAGAAAGGGCAGACAGATTATTGATTTTATTTATTGGATTAATTTTAATTAATTTCATTCCTGTGATTTATGGATTTAAAGTAATTGAATTAACCCTTGCATTAATCGCTTCAATTACTTTTATTGGATTAATTCAAAGAATTCAGTATGCAAAAAAATTAATCAAAAAAGCGGAAAAAGAAGGGAAAATACTAAAGTATTTAAAGAAATGAATCAAAATAAATCAGCTAAAGGAATAAATATAAATTTCCCTTTTTCAAAACCAACAAGCAATAAATTAGATGTAGTAATTTTTGTCCTTCTTCCAACTAAAATAACTGCTTTTTGAAGATCTGATTCTGAAACAGTGTGTTTCTTTTTAATTTTTGAAAAAAAATTTGCACCTCTTTCAGTTATATTTTTAGTAGATAAACTATCTATGCTTTCACGTGCAAGAATTTCATCTACTGAAGGAAAATCAACTCTCCTCATCGCAATAAGATTTTCTCCAATTGAATAAGCATAAGGTTTAAGCAAAACATAATTTTCTTTTTCAGGAGGAAAA
>JBDRGO010000042.1:0-2053 GCA_043817715.1 Candidatus Iainarchaeum sp.
AAGACAAAGCTTAAGCAATCCATACACTGGTGTTGCGGCAATTTTCATGAGCAGAATAAAAAATAATAAACCGCCGGTCATTTATGAAGATGGTTTGCAGACAAGAGATTTTGTTTCAGTTCATGATGTGGCAGAAGCCAACCTTCAGGCAATGAAATTAAATAAGCCAAATTATGAAGCTATAAATATCGGGTCAGGCAAGACAATTACAATAAAACAAATTGCTGAAATAACAGCAGAACTTTATAATTCCAAGCTAAAACCTGAAATACAAAATAAGTTCAGGAAAGGGGATGTAAGGCATTGTTTTGCTGACATAAGCAAAGCAGAAGACAAGCTTGAATGGACCCCAAAAATTTCGTTCAGGGAAGGAATGAAAGAAATAATTGAATGGGGTAAAACAGTTAAAGCAGAGGACTTGTTTGATAAAGCTTCAAAAGAACTAAAAGAAAAAGGCCTTATTTAATTCAATTAATTTCTAAAATATGCTTCAAGGGATATATTTGTACAACAAAATAAAAATAAAAGAAAACGGAATAATAAGCATAAGAAAAAATTTGCTGAAAGAAATAAAAGAAACAGAAAAAGTAATTCATGCAGTTCTTATTGCAACAAAACCAGACATAATAAAACAGGCGCCATTAATTTTGGAATTAAAAAAAGAAAACGAGTTTGTTGTGGTAATTCATTCAGGACAGCATTATTCATGGAATTTATCAAAAGGAATGGAAGAAGAATTCGGGATAGTTCCTGATATTAACTTAAATGTAAAAGGAAAACTGTTTGAACAGCAAAGCCAGATAATTAACAGATTAGGAATTGTATTAGAAAAAATCGGAAAAAAAGTGATTCCATATACTTATGGAGATACAACAACCGCTTTAGCAGGAGGAATTGCCTGCTTTGCATTAAAGAACGGAGTGGCGCATGTTGAAGCAGGATTAAGAACAATGACCCCCCCAAAAGAAATATTTGATTATTTAATGAATGATTTTTCAGTAGAAGAATATTATGAAAAATGCATGAATCCAGAAAAATGGACTAAAGGATCTTATGAGCCTTATCCTGAACAGTTTGATACAAGAGGGGCAGCACCAAGTGCAGGCATTCATTTTGCGCCGACAGAATTAAACGCAGAACACTTGAGAAATGAAGGATATGAAAAAGAAAGAATTTTTACTGTAGGCAATCCAGTAGTTGATGCATTGGAATTTGCAGAAAAAAGGATAAAAGAAAGCACAATATTTGAAAAATATCCGGTATTAGAAGAAGGAAACTTAGTTAGATTTTGCATTCATAGAAGAGAAAACATTTCTTCAATGCACAGATTCAAAGTTTTGTATGCATCAATGGTTTCTTTGGTTGAAGAAGGCCAGAATGTTCTGCTGATTTCTTTGGGGGCAACAGAAAAAGCACTGCAGGAATATAATTTAAGGGAAAAAACCAAAGAGCTGGCAAAAACACACAAAAATTTTGTTTATTCCGGTGTATGGCCTGAATACACTGATGTAATTGCAGCAATGAAAAAATGTAGGGCAATAGCAACTGACTCAGGTTCAATTCAGGAAGAAACAAATTCCTTGGGCATTCCGGGAATTGTTTTAAGGTTTAATTCTGACCGGCCAGAAGCAGTGTTTGAAGGAAGCAATATAATTGCCCCGCCAATAAAAAAAGAAATTGTATTAAAAATAGTTAAAGAAGTGATGGATTCTTCCCTGAACAAAAAAATGAGAAACAGAAAAAAAATTTATGGAAAAAATGTTTCAAAAAAAATTGTTGAAATAACAAAAAAAATAACTGAAAAAGAAGAATTATTTGAATTGTTTGAGCATGAAAGGCTTGGATTAAGCAAAAAAAAATTCTGGATTAAAGGCGGGATTAAATGGTAAAAACCGCAAGCATTGTTATTCTGACTTTTAACAGGCAGGAAGTAATCGGGAAAACCATTAAGGCAATGTTAGAATTAGATTATCCTGATTATGAAATAATAGTAATAAATGATGCAAGCAAAGATAACACAAAAAAAGTTCTTGAAAAATTCAATGATAAAAAA
>JBDRGO010000043.1:0-37759 GCA_043817715.1 Candidatus Iainarchaeum sp.
TTAAAAAAATTATTAAATAAGAAAACTTAATTCTGAGGGAAAAAAATGATTGCAGCAAATGAAAAATTCAAATCAGACGAAACCAGAAAGAATCTAAGAGTGGTTTTTGAGGAAGGGGAAAGCATTTTGCCAGGAATTCAAAATGCAATGAATCAGCATAAATTAAAGGAAGCCGAAATAAAGGAAGGAAGCGGAAAAATAAAGAAAGCAAAAATAGGCTATATTGACAACAACAAAAAACAGGAAAAAGTTTTTGAAGACTTTGAACCATTAAGAATGAACGGAACAATGAAATTAAGCTTCGGGGATTTATACGGGGAAGTATACCTGAGTTTTATTCAAAACAAGGAACCGGTTAAAGGCCAAATGCTTTCAGGGATTGCAGATGATGATTTGGAAATAATAATGGAAGTCCAAAAGAAATGATTACTAAATCAGAACTGCTTTATAAAAAATAAAATTACTTCGAATTTCAGGGTTTTTGCCTTGCCTGAACCAGCAACAATTATATTTAATTAACGCACTAAGTTTTAGGTATGCAGAAAAAACCAGTTGTTGCTTTGGCTCAAATAAAGTACTTTGAAAAAGGCTGGAACAACCTTGAAAAAATAAAGGAATATATTAGAAAAGCAAAGAAGGCAAAAGCGGACATTATATGTTTTCCTGAAAGCTGCGTGCATAAAACAAAATTTCTTACAATAAACCATGAGCTCCTGAAGCAGATAAGGAATGAATGCAGGAAAAACAGCATATGGTGCATTATAACAGAGCACATTAATGTGAAGAAAAAAGACTATAATGCCGCAGTGCTTATTGACAGGAAAGGAAAAATAAAGGGATTATATAAAAAAATAAATTTATACGGCGATGAAATCGAAGCAGGAAAAAAAACAATGGTTTTTGAAACTGATTTTGCAAAAATAGGGATTGCAATCTGCTGGGACCTTGCATTTCCGGAAGTTTTCAGGAAAATGCGGAAAAAAGGCGCTGAAATAATTTTCTGCCCTTCAAAATGGTGGTATGAAATCAACGCCCATGAGAAGGCGCATAAAAAAAAGGAAATCAAAATCATTCAGTCATTAATGCTTGCAAGGGCATTTGAAAGCAGAATGTATGTTGCGGTATGCAATCCGGTAATGAATTCAAAATTCCAGGTATCATATTCAGGAATCGCTTCCCCGCACAGAATATTAAAGGAATTAATCGGAAAAGAAGGAATAATTACCCAAAAAATTGACTTGAAGGAAATGAGGCGCTTAAGAAGGATTTACGGAAGCTGAATTTTTAAGGAAAAAGTTTACAAAAACTTTTTTCAGGAAAACAAAATAAAAATTTACGGAAGCTGATTTCAGGAAACCGAAAGAATTTACAAAATTATTTTTTTGCTGTTTTTTTCAGAAAATCAATTGCTTCCCCAATAACCCTTTTCTTGTCCGACACAATAAAACCGAAAGTCGGCACTGCATTTATTTCCAAAACACGCCATTCCCCGTCTTTTTTAACCAAATCAGTTCCGCAAATGCTTATTCCTGAAAAAGCATTGATTTTTTTGATTATTTTTTTCAGAGAATCATCAGGCTCAAACCGTGAATGCCTTGAAGCCCATGCGCCGATTGCCTTCCATGAATTGCTTTTCTTTTTAACGCACTGCACTATTTTTCCCCCCATTGTAAGCACCCTGTAGGAAGGAGACTTGATGAATTCCTGCGCAATCACCGGCTTTGCCTCGCTTTCCTTTTCAAGGAAAGAATTAAGAATTTCCTTTGCCTGCTCTTCGTTTTCCGCCTTTGCAACAAATTCCCCCTGGCAGCCTTCAACCCGTTTCAATACAGCAGGCCATTTTCCGAACTTCCTTAATTCATGCATTGCGGCACTGATGTTTTCCGACAAAAGAATTGTTTCAGGAACAGGGATATTATGCTTTTCTGCATTCAAATAAAACATCCATTTGTCCTCGGAATAATAAAATGTTTTGGATGGCTCAATGACTTTTGTCCCAAAGGACTCAATTGTTTTAGCCAGCTCCACGCCAAATCCCTCTGCAACGCTGTTGAATACAACACTGCATTTCTCTGCATCTTCCATTAATTTTTCCCTGCCAAGATCCTTTTCAAGATTGAATAAAACAACTTCAATGTTTTTTTCCTTTGCAAGATTGAGGAATATTTTCTCATCCTCCCCTAAAACAGTGCTGCTCAAAATATACCCTAAAACAGTTTTTGCCATGAAAATAAAAACGAATTACAAGTATTTATTGGTTTCTTCAGGGAAAAGAATTAAAGCAGTAACAAGGCATAATTAATCGGACAATGATGTCATTAAAAACAGCGAATGCTATAGGTAATAATCCTGAATTAGTTCCTTTATTGAAACAACTTTTACTTTTGGCTGGTTTTTGAGTTTTTTGTAGTTTGACCATAAAGGAATATTTTTTGATAAAGCCAATGCAAAAAATTCAACATCGTTTTCATCAGGACAAACTTGTTCCGCTTTTGAAATAAATTTTTTAAATTCAACAAAAGAAACAAAAATAATTCTTGAAGAAACCAAAGACAACGCCAATTCAAATTCACTTTTATTTAAACCTGATTTTTTAAGAATTTCTTTTTCATGTTTTTTAATTTCAGCCAATAAAAATTCAGGAGCAAAAAAAAGAAATTTATCAGAAAACAGAAGTTCCCTTGTTTTTCCATCAAATGAAATAATAGCAGAAATAATTATGTTTGAATCAACAACAAACTGCATTAATTCACCTATTTTTAGAATACTCTTTATGCAGTGATTTATTAATTTTTCTCCCTATTTCAAGAGCATCTTTTTCAGTTAACTTTGATTTGTTTGCAATTGCATTAAGTATTTTCAATTGGCTAGCCTTCTCTCTAATTGCTTCCCTCGCAACCTCAGACCAGTTAACAAACTTGGATTTATTCATTTCATCCTTTAATTCAATTGGAACAGACAAAGTAATAGTCGGCATAAAAAAACCTCCAAATATTTAATTTATTTAATATATTTAATACACATAAATAAATATAAACCTTTTTATAACCTTGCAGGGCATTGATTTTTATTTAATTAATACCTATAATATTTCAGGGCAATGATGAAGTTAACACCTGATGACGCTTTATGCGAATGATTACACACTCAACGCTGAGTCCGAATATTTTTTTAGAAAAAAAGGATTTGCAGCCCAAAAAAAAGGAATTCGCTATCGCGAATTCAAATAAAAAAAATTATAAAAAGCGAACAAAGTGAGCACAATGCATGCAAAGCATGCATTCATGTGCAGCCTTAATTAAGGCTAACTCAACACTGAGTCCGATTAAAAAAACAAATTATTTTATTCCTGTTGCTTTATTGGCTATTTAATGAAGTCAAATTATTCTCTTATCGTGTTTGGAGTTCCTGCCTTGTTTTTCCTTTTGGTTTTATTTAACTTGTTTTTCCTGAAGCTGGATCTTTTTTTCAGTTTTGTAACCGTCTTTATTGTTTTATTCGCAGTTATTTTATGTTATGTCCTAGTTTTTAACAAAAAACACCTCATTGAAAAAAAAGGTTATTTTTTGAAATACAACTATGATTCATTGATAAAAGTACATAGCAATATTGTCATTAAAATAAAAGAAAAAAAGGAATTTGAAAAATACTTAATTCAAATTCTTTCAATTTTTAAGGAATACTTTCAAACAGAAAACTTTGTTGTTGAATGGATCCATTATTATGAAAACAAACATGAACACAAAGAAAAAAAAGTAAAATTCACTCAGCTTCTTGAATTCTGTAAACAATTTGAAGAAAAAGATACTGCTCTGGAAACAATAAGCGCTAAAAACGAAAATGGATATAGTGCACTTACTTACAACAGAAACACAAGAACCATCGAAGTAACAAGCAACAACAGATTCATTCATTACCTGGTTGATAAATTGAAATGAAACTCTATTCAAATATATTTATATCACAATATTAGTTTTAGTATGAAAATGAGAAATAAAATTTTTGCCATTGGACTCTTATTGGTATTCTTATTCATAGTCATTTATATAGGTTTAACATATCACTTTGCCCTTGTGTCAATGAATTATTATGACCGACCAGTAATAAAAATTGTGAATCTAAATGAAGAAGACATCACAGATTTACGCATTGAAGTTCGTAATAATTCCATATACATAGAAAAGATTCCAAAAGGCGAATCAAGAACAGTAGAATTAGTCAATCCTTTTGGAGAAGATAGTATCAAATTAGTTTATATCTTTAAAGGAGAAATGCTAGAAAGAAATGTAGGATATATTGAATCAATAGGAGGGTATAAAGTCAAAATAACAATTGATTCCAATGGACTAATTGATTTCAATAGTGGGCTCGGGCACTGGCCTTAACTAGCTTTTTTTACTTGTTTAAGTTTGAATTATAAGGGAAATACTTTAATTAGTGACTATGGCTCAAAGCCATTTCAATATAATTATTTATATGTTTTCTGATTTAGTATATTGGTTTTTATGAATGAAGAAGTAAAACTTGTAAACAAAGGTATTGAATTAGAAATGCAAGATATAAAAGAAGGAAAAGTAAAAAAATTAGATGAATTAATTGAATTAAAATTGAAATAATCAATCAATCTTACTTGCTTTTAATAAAATTGAATTGCTTACAACTGAAACTGAACTAAAAGCCATTGCCGCCCCTGCAATCATTGGCGAAAGCATTAAGCCAAAAGAATAATAAAATACTCCCGCAGCAATTGGAACTCCTAACACATTGTAAACTAGTGCCCAAAATAAGTTTTGTTTTATTTTACTCATTGTTTTCTGCCCCAAATTAATTGCTTTAACAACATCCAATGGATTTGATTTCATTAAAACAATGTTTCCTGCTTCCATTGCAATATCTGATCCCTGCGCCATTGCAATGCCAATATTTGCCTGGGCAAGCGCAGGGGAATCATTAATTCCGTCCCCCACCATTGCAATAGTTTTTCCTTGTTCCTGCAGTTTTTTAACATAACTTGCTTTATCTTTAGGCAATACTTCAGCAAACACATTAGTAATTCCAAGCATTCCAGCAATTGCATTAGCAGTGCGTTTATTGTCACCAGTAATCATCCAAACTTCAATTCCTTTTTTCTTTAATTTCTGAACTGCTTCAATGCTGTTTTCTTTAATTGTATCAGCAACAGCAATTAAACCCAAAATTTTTTTTCCTGAAAATAAAACCATCACTGTTTTTCCTTCTGATTCTAATTTAGAAATTTGTTTTTCATTTTCAAAATTATTTTTTTCTTTTACATTGCTTAAATCAGTTTTTTCTTTTGCGTAATTAGTGCTTCCTAAAAAGAATTCTTTTCCTGAAATTATTCCCTTGATTCCTTTTCCTGGAATTGCATTAAATGAGGTTACTTTTGAAAAAGAAATTTTTTCTTCTTTTGCTTTTGAAACAATTGCTTCAGCCAAAGGATGCTCGGAATTTTTTTCCAGTGAAGCAGAAACTGATAATAATTCTTTTTCTGATGAATTTAATGCAATTAAATCAGTTACTTTTGGTTTTCCTTGAGTTAATGTTCCTGTTTTATCAAATACAACTGCATTGATTTTATGGCTTAATTCAAGTGCTTCAGCATTTTTAATTAAGATTCCGTTTTCTGCGCCTTTTCCTGTTCCAACCATTATTGCAGTAGGGGTTGCCAAACCTAAAGCGCAAGGACAGGCAATAACTAAAACTGAAACACCTGCAATTAATGCAAATGAAAGCCCTTCAGAAAAAACAAAAAACCATGCAATAAAAGTAATTAATGAAATAACA
Source organism: Candidatus Iainarchaeum sp. (assembly GCA_043817715.1). GTDB lineage: Archaea > Iainarchaeota > Iainarchaeia > Iainarchaeales > JAFGBZ01 > JAFGBZ01. Next base: position 5,806 of record JBDRGO010000043.1, read on the forward strand.
ATAATTATTGGAACAAAAACCGAGCTGATTTTGTCGGCAAACCTTTGAATTTCTGCTTTTGATCCTTGAGCTTCTTCAACTAATTTAATTATTTGTGCAAGCACTGTTTGTGAACCGATTTTTGTTGCTTTGAATTTAATTAATCCATGTTTATTAATTGTTCCTGAAAAAACAGCGTCATTAATTTGTTTTTCAGTTGGAATACTTTCCCCAGTTAACATGCTTTCATCAATTGAAGTTGAACCAAAAATAATTACTCCATCAACAGGGATTTTTTCCCCTGGTTTAACAATAATTATATCTCCTAGAGCTAAATCTTTTGCATCAATTAAAATTTCTTTTCCATTTCTTTCAATTAATGCCTTTTTTGGGCTTAAATCCATTAATTTCCTTATTGCTTCACTTGCCTTTCCTTTGGCAATTGCCTCCAAATATTTTCCTAATAAAACTAAAGTAATCAGCATTGCAGCTGTTTCAAAATACTGTTCTGAAACAAAGCCAAGCAATGCAAAAACGCTGTAAAAATATGCGGCGCTTGTCCCGACAGCAATTAAAGTATCCATTGAAGCAGTTTTGTTTTTTAATGAACTCCATGCTCCTTTGTAAAAGTTTTTTCCTGCAATGAACTGCACAGGAGTTGCCAACAAAAACAAAACCCATATTCTAAAAGGCAAATCCATTAAAAACATTCCAATAATAAAAATAGGAATTGAAAGAATAGCACTAAATAAAAGAGTTTTTTTTAAATCAGAAATTTCTTTTTTCCTTAAATTTTTTTCTCTTTCTAAATCAACTCCAATTCTTGCTTTATATCCCATTCCTGAAATTAATTCAATTATTTTTTCTAAAGAAATTTTAGATTCATCAAATTCAACAAATGCTTTTCCTGCAGCAAAATTTGCATTACCTTTTTTGATTCCTTCTGTTTTACTTAACTTATTATTAATTAAAGCAGAGCATGAAGCACAATGCATTCCTTCAACAATTAATTCTTCTTTTTTCATAAAAATCAACTCATTCAATAAATTATTAATATACTTATAATTTACTTGTTTTTAAAAGTTCAACTTGCACTGCAACTTGAACCTCCACCACAACCACAACCACCTTCAGGTTTAGGGGCATTTGCAATTTGACTATTTACTTCCGCTTGTGTTTTTTCATCTAAAACCACTTTTCCTTCATTATTTAATGCAATGTCATCTCTTACAACAAATGTTCCCTGAATCATTCCCATCCAACAACTCCATTGAATTACCCCATTTTCAATTGGAGTAAATTCTATTGTTTGAATTCCTGGCTTTATGTCAAATTCCAAACCATAAGCAGGAACAATTATAGCGTTATTGCAGCCATTAATTTGTTTTCCATTAATCGCCCACTTTACAGGAATTCCTTTTTTCAATACAAAACTATTCGGACTCCAGCCAGAACCAATTACATCCATTTCAATTGTTTGAAATTCCACTAATTCTCCTTGAACTATTTCTGAGGTTATAACTGGGCTACTACTTTTCTCTTGGTTAGTGTTAGAAGCAAACACAGTTGTAACAGAATCAAATGAAACCGCGCTGCCAGTTAATGCTAATCCATTATTAATCATCAATAAACCCATTACAAATACAATTACTGCAGAAAACCTTACAACATTATTTTGAAATCCATGACTCATAAATGAAGCAAATACTCCAAAACCAAGCATTGGAATTAATGTTCCAATAGCAAAAGAAAACAAAAGTAATGCACCAGAAAAAAAGCTTCCAGTTGTTGCAGCAATAACATACATTGCCTGAAGTGGTCCACAAGCAATAAACAAACCATTCATTAATCCAACTGTAAACGGATTACTTCCTGATTTTAAAGGACCTATTTTAAATTTATCAAACCAACTTTGAGGCAAACTAAGTTTTCTTAAAATAGGAAAAATATTAAGTAGTTTTAATGCAAATAGAATTAAAAATAATCCTGCAATTATTGCTACTCCTGCTCTTAACTCAGGAGTGAAAACAAAAAAGCTTCCAATTACTCCAAAAATTCCTCCAATCAAAGAATAAGAAATAATTTTTCCAAATGCATATTTTCCATGAAGCAATAAATTCAAAGAAACAGGATTTTGTTTCCGTGCTTTAGCAGTATAACTTAATACAAAACCACCACACATTCCAATACAATGAAATCCAGTAAGAAGTCCAACAATAAAAATAAGAACAATGCTTGTCTGCGCATCTAACTGCGGAATACTAATATCAATCCCTATTAAAGAAGACACAAACAAATAAGCAAGTAATAAAAATGCTATTGAAAACAAACCAAAAATAACATATCTGAATTCTTTTTTTGAATCAGATTCTTTAGATTCAACATTATATCCTGCTTCTTTAATTACAGAAATCACTTTCTGTCTTGAAGCCTTTTCAGAATTAAATAAAACTTTTACCTTACTATCTGAATAAGATGCCTTAACTGATTCAACACCATGTATTTTTGAAACATTTTTTTCAATAATTTTTTCACAGCTTTCACAAACCATGTTATTGACAGTAAGTGAAATTTTTTCAGAAGTCAATTTCATCATCCCTTGATTTATTGTCTTTTACAGTATAACCTGTTTTCTCTATTTTTTCTATTATTTCATTAATACTTAAAATTTTTTCATCAAAAACAACTTCAATTATTTCTTTTTTAAAATCACCTGAAACACTTAAAATCCCTTTTAATTCCTCTAAATCCATTTTAATTAATGAAACACAACTATTGCAATGCATTCCTTTTACTTTCAGTTCAATTTCCTGCATAAAATCACTGACTTAAAAGCAGCTGAAACCATTAATAGCAATTAGTGAAACCATGGATTTTTGCGCCAGCACAGGCTTTTGCTTAAAAAGAATTGGTTTCAAAAGATACTGATATGGAACTGAAAATTGATTTATCCAACAAAAGAACCATTGCAGGAATAATTGTTTTAGTATGCATTCTGGCAATGGTTTTTTACCTTCCGAGTATTTTAGAGCAGTCAAATCCTGATGTATGCACTATTGACGGAGTATGCCAGCATGAGGAAAGGCTTAATTTTCTTACCCAACTAATTCCTGTATTCATTTTCGGCGGAATAATTATAGGCGCTGTTGTTTTCTTTTTCATGACTTCAAAGCTTGAAAATAAGCAGAAAGAAATGGAAAAAACAGTGAATGCATTAATCCAGTTTCTGAATAAGGATGAAAAAAGAGTTGTGGAAAAAATCCTTGAATCAAACGGAAAAATAATGCAGTCAGAAATTTCAAGAATTGAAGGAATCGGAAAATTAAAAAGCCACAGGATTCTGCAAAGGCTTTCGGACAGGAAAGTAATTGAAATTGAAAGGCACGGCAAAACAAATATAGTGAAATTAAGCAAAAACATTCAGGAAGCGCTTCTGAACAAGTGATTGAATTGATTTTAGTAATCCATTACAGCGAAATCGCTACAAAAGGAAAAAACAGGAATTTGTTTGAAAACCAGTTAATGGATAATATAAGGAATTCCATGGGAAAAAATGTAAAAGTGTTTAAAAGATATGGAAAAATTTTATGTGAATCAGGTGAAGAAAGAAAAGGAAAAACAGAAAATGAATTGAAAAACAGAAAAAAAGAAAAAACTGAATTAAATGAAAAAACAAAAAAAAAAGAATTAAAAAAAGAAAATACAAAATTAACTGAATTAAATGATGAAAAGCAAAAAAAAGAATTGGCTGAAATTTTAAAATTAATTCCAGGAATAGCCAATTTTTCTTTTGCAATGGAAGCAAAACTTGAAATAAAAGACATTGAAAAGAAATGCATTGAAATTTTGAAAGGAAAGGAATTCAATTCATTTAAAGTAAATGCTTCAAGGTCAAACAAAAACTTCAAATTAAATTCAATGGAATTAAACCAGAAATTGGGGGAGCACATAATAAATAAATTAAATAAAAAAGTTGACCTGCATTCCCCTGAATTAACTGTTTTTATTGAAGTCGGAGAAAAGGAGGCATTTGTTTACTGCGAGAAATTCTGCGGAGTAGGCGGACTGCCTGTGGGCAGTTCAGGAAAAGTAATTTCTTCCCTGTCAGGAGGAATTGATTCCCCTGTTGCATCATTCATGATGATGAAGCGAGGGTGCAAAGTTGTTTTTGCCCATGTATTCAACAAATCAATTGAAGGAAAAGCAGTGCTTTCAAAAATTGAGTCATTGGTGAAGGAACTGAATAAAATCCAATTGAATTCAAAATTATATGTAATTAAATTTGAGGAAATCCAGAAAGAACTAATTGCAAACATTCCATCAAAATACAGAATGATTGCATATAGAAGGGCAATGATGAAATTAATGAATTTGATTGCGGAAAAGGAAAAAGCTAAGGCAGTTGTTACCGGCGACAATGTCGGGCAGGTTGCATCCCAAACAATTGAAAACATTCAATGCATTTATGAAGCAAGCAAACTGCCTGTTTTGGCCCCATTAATCGGGTTCAATAAAGAGGAAATCATTGAATTATCTAAAAAAATCAAAACTTACGGGCATTCAATCCTGCCTTACCCTGACTGCTGTTCATTCATGATTGCAAAGCACCCTGAAACAAAAGGCAGATTAATTGATTTGAAAAAATTAGAAGAAGGAATTCCTGAACTAAATGAATTGATTGAAAAAGCAGTAAAGGATGCGGAAATAAAAATAATTAATGAAACCTACTGAAAAGCAAATTAAAAAGCGGAAATAAAAATAATTAAATAATCCAGAAACAGTATATCTTCAGGTGATTTTTTTATGGATTTTGGAAAATTTGTTATTTCAGGAATTCTTGCAGGAATTGTTTTATTCATTGCAATGATGGTTTTTGGTTTCATTGTTCAGGCAGTAATGCCATATAATGCCATGGAATTTGGGGGAATGCGTTCAGTTGATGACCCGTTAATGTGGCTGTTCTTTGTTTCGCCCTGGATTACAGGCTTTGCAATGGCATTGGTTTATCCGATGATTAAACTGGACGGTTCAGCAGCAAAAAAAGGAATAAGATTCGGCTTAATGGTCTGGGTTCTGTCAATAATTCCAAGCGCATTCATTGTTTTCACCAGCATGAATTACCCTTTGGGTTTTACACTGGACCAGGTATTCGGAAATTTTTTCGGATTGGTTGCAGCAGGAATAATTATTGCAAAAATGATGTAAATTGCGATGCAGAATAAGATTACTGCAAGGAGGAAAAAAAATGGCTTGTGGAAGATGCAAACAAAAAAAAACAGCTAAAAAGAAAAAAGGAAAATAAATTTTTTCTTTTAATTTTTTTAATTCATTTTAATTTTTTTATTTAATTTTAATTTGCTTTATTTAATTTCTTTTTGATTTTATTTAATTTTAATTTACTTTTATTTAATTTCTTTTAAATTTTTTATTTAATTCCTTTCTGGTTTTTTATTTAATTTTATTTAATTCCACGTTATTTTTTAATTCCTTTTAATTTTTTATTTACTTTCTTTGCTTTTGCTTTTTTTTAATCTGATTTTTTTATATTTTTCCGGATTTAATCAGATTCAATTCTCGGCGCCAGAAAATAAGTGATTTTTGCCTTTCCAATTTCATAATCCAGTTTAATCGGCGCATTGGATTTCATGCTTAAAACCAATTCTGTTCCCGCGCCCTTCAGCATATCAGTCAAATAATCCAATGGAAACATTGCTCTTGAATCTGCCTTTACCTTGAATTCCTGCATTTCTTTTTTGTCGGTTATGTTTTCAAGTTTTCCTTTGGATGAATTTGCCTTTACGCTCATCTGTGTTTCATTGACTTCAATCAGAACATGGGTTGCAATTAACTGTGCGTCCTTTAATGCATCCCCTAAAACCCTTGAATTTAATTTAAGCACTGCATCAAAATCAATTTTCGGGGAAGGGATTTCGCCTGCAGAAACATCAATTAATGGAATTGAAAAGCTTCTGGTGGAACCGCCTTTAAATGTTATTTTCAAAGAGCTTTCCCCTTCAGGCAAATCAATTACCAAAGCATCATCTGATTTTGTCCTGCTCATTACCTGCGAAAAATAATCTAGGTCAAGCCCTAACCGGGTTTCTTTTTTTAAATCAAATTTTTTGAACCCTTCTTTGGGAAAAACAAAGTCAACCATTGAAATCTGGCTTGGGTCTGTTGCCTTCAGTTCCAAGCCCTTGTCATTTACAATTAATTCCGCTTCATCAATTAAAACGCTTATTGCATCAATGCATTTCTTGAAATCGCCTGCATTTTCCAGTTCAAGCCTCATTTAAAATCACTTTAATCTTTCTTGCTTTTCCAGTTCAATTATTTCATTCAGAATTTCAAGCTCTTTTTCGGAAACAACTTCAATATTCTTCACATTAAAGAATTCATCGTTATTATTATAAATCATCTCCCCGATTGCCCTCACAAATTCATTTGCCCTGGCTTTGGACAAAGCCTTTTTTTCAATGAACACCAGCCTGATTTTTTCATTTGAAATAAGTTCAAGTTCCGCAACCGCCTCCGAGGAATTGAATGAAATTATTTTTCCATACAAAGCAGAAAGCTTTTTTTCAGGTAGTCCCTTCAAAGAAAAAAATTCATTCATTTAAATCACTTCAGGGAAAAATGCATTCCTGCCCTTTAGGACAGCCTGACAATAACAACAGCATATCATCAACAAGCAGAAGCTTAACATAGCCTATTAATGGAATCATAAAAACCGCTTTTCCGTTCAGCTGTCCCTGCTGCAGCGGATATAATTCAATGCAGGGCTTTGCAGGAATTCCATTAATTACTTCCCCGCAGTCCTCGTCAACATTAGTATTAGTAATTTTATTGTCCCCTTTGGTTAAATAATAAGTCCCGTCCTGAACCTTTAATTTTGCAATTGCCCTGTGAATTATCGGCTTTCTTTTCAGAAATGAATTATAAACAATTATATCGCCTTCAGTATTCAGTTCAATTCTCTGGCCGTCAAAAAATTCAATTGCTTTTGTCTGCTTTGAAGAATCATTTTCATACCCCAATGATTTTGCAATTTCAGAATAAGAAACCCCTTTCAATGAACTTAAATTAAGTTCAACTTCCTGTGCATTAATTCCTTCAGGCCCAGCATTAACAATGAAAAGAACATCCCCTCTATGAAGAGAAGGCTCCATTGAACCGGAAACAACAACAACAATCGGGCTTACTGTCCCGAACAAAAAGCCCAGCAACTGGTATGCAATAAATGCAAAAACAAAGGCAGAAATTAAGTAAACAATCCAGTTAATTGTTTCGTTTTTTTTCGGATTAATTGCAGGCAAAACAAATTCATCCACATAAGTAAATGGATCCAGCCATCTGAGTTTTTTCCTTATTTTTTCAAACATTTAAAAAACACCAAGTTTTTTAAAATTAAATTGCTTGCAATTTAAATCACGGCAATCAAAGGGCTTTTTTTAATTTTGCAGTGAATTCATCCAGTTCATCCTGGATTTCCTTTACTGCTGAACTCAGCGCCTTTACAGGATCCTTTCCGCCTGCCATGCGCAGAACAAAAACAGAATCAGTATCCAAAGGATGGTTTAATTTATATGAAACAAATTCCACGTCCTTGCCTTCAACAAGCTTTGCTTTCAGCAGATTGGGAACCGTATGCCTTTCCCCGATTAATTTGAATTCAATCAAAGATTTTTCCTTCGAAATTATTTCTATTTTCATTTAATGACCTCTTTTTATTTTACAATAATTTATTTTACAATATAATCATTTGAAATTTTTCTTTTTTCAATGTTTCCGCATTCAACGCATTTAAGCGTTTTTTCCTCAAGCTTTAACGGCGAACGGCATTTAATGCAGTACGCCTTGACAACGCCAAGAAATGGCTCTTTAATTGACAAGTCAATTCCCTGCCTGCTTACCTCAACCACTTTTGCCTTAACATAATCCCCTAATCTTGCAACATCCTTCAATGAATCAACAAATGAATTGCTTACCTCAAAAATAAACAATGCTGCAGAACCCTGGACTGAAATTTTTTTTCCGTCTTTTTCTGCCTGAAACAAATGCAGAATAAGCATTTTTTCCTTTGCCATCATTACCCTGCCGAAAACAATCGCGCCCTTGTTTAATGAAATTTTTGAATTATTCCTTGAAACAATCACTTTTTTCTCTTTTAAATCAACCTGCTTTTCGCCTACAAGAAAGCTGTTAATGTTTCCTTTTTCATCAACAAAAACATTTTCATCAGGAAGGAATTCCTCTTCAGTGCATAAAAAAGAGCCTGGAAAAACTATTTCACCCAAAATTAATTCACCTAAAAAAAAGAGTTTACTGCAATTCTCTTTTCAACTTATATACTTAAAACTTAAGGAAATATATTTAAACCATGTTGACGCTTTCTTAAAGGGGAGTAAAATGGTTCTGGAAGCAATATTTGACTCAATAACAGTCAAAAGGCACCCGTGGTTTGTTTTCTTTACTGCATTAATTGCTTCAAGCATAGCAATATGGCTTTCATATTACACTTTTCCTGAAACCTCAAGCATTCTGGCCCTGGCATTTATTACCATTGCTTTTGTGCCGTTAATCCATTCAATGTTTGTTGAAGAAGAAGAAAAAGAAATCCATATGAAAGGAAGCAGTTTTGGTTTTTTATTCAGGCACAAAAGCCTTATTTCAGTTTATGCATGGATTTTTTTGGGAATAATGTTTTCATATGTTTTCTGGTTTGCCGTACTGCCTGCAGCACAGCCTGATTACTGCATTTCAGGAAATTCAATTGAATGCATGCTTCCGACAAAAGACAAGGTTTTCATGGAGCAAAGCAAAACAATGACTGCAATAAGCGGAAAGGCAGTTTTGCATGGAAAAGCCGTGGGAGTCAATGAATGCAAAAACCCTGAAACAAAAAACATGTGGGCATGCACTGAACTGATTTTCATGAACAATTCACTGGTAATGGGACTCGCAATTTTATTTTCATTTATATGGGGTGCAGGGGCAATATTTTTAATCGGATGGAATGCATCAGTAATCGGTTCATTCATTGGATTTGAAGCAATATCCAGCCACAGCACCGCGGTCGCAAGATTTTTGAGCTATCTTCCGCATGGAACATTTGAAGTAATGGGTTATTTCATCGGGGCAATTGCAGGGGGAATAATTTCAATTGCAATAACAAAAAAGAAATACGGAAAACACGAATTCTCATTAATTGCAAGAGATGCATTAACATTAATTGTGATAGCTTATTGGGTTTTATTAATCGGAGCGGTTGTTGAAGCATGGCTGTTGGTGATGAGTTAATTTTTTACTGAAAATAAAAGAAACAAAAATAAAATTTTTTAATTGCTTATTACCTCACTTTTTCTTTAATTTCTTTCCAGTAAGTTTTTCAATTAACGGCGCATATTTTTCAAATGCTGAATCTAATTCGGTTTGAGAAATTGCTGTTTTTCCCCCGCCAACAAGCGATGCAAGGTTGGTTAATTCCATTGGGAAAATGAATTTGGTTGAAGGGGAATCCCCTAATTTTTTCAATGCTTCAATGTAATAGTATGCAACTGCCTTGTCACTTAAGTGTTCTGCAGCTTCTTTTACTGCATTAATTTCTGCTTTTGTTGCTTCAGCTAAATGCAATCTGGCAGTCATTCTGGATAAAGCTGCTTTTTCTTCATGCATTGCAGTTAAAACTGCTTCAGGAATATCCAAGTCTTTTATTTCTGCTGCTTCAATTGCAATACCCCAGTTTTTGGAAACTTTTTCCAAAGCAGTAATCAATTTATTGTTCAATTCATCGATGTTTGAAATTGCCTCGCTTAAAGTCATTGAACCAATAATGTTTCTTACTGTTGCAATAACATATAATTCTGTTGCAGAAACATAATTTTCAACTTCAACAACTGAATTAATTACTGCGTCCTTGTCTTTTTTCACTTTCAAATAAATTACTGCATCAACCCTTAATTCAATATTGTCTTTTGTTACTACGTCCTGCTTTGCCACATCAATTGTCTTGACCCTTAAATCAACTTTAGTAAAATCCTCAATCATAGGAATAAGAAAAGCCCATCCTGGGCCTCCGACTCTTCTGACTTTTCCAAAACGAAAAATCACCGCCCTTTCATAATCCTTTAAAAAAATAATGAACGGAAACTTAATTATTACTGCAAGAACAATTAAAATCAGCAGAACCCAAACCCAGTTTTCAGTTAACTGGTCCCTGAACAAAACCAGCAATAAAATAAATGCAATCAAAATAAGCAGTATAATCAGAAAAATTCCTTTTTTTGTCTGGCTTTTACTCACTTTAAATCACTTATAATAATAACTAATATTAATAAATACTTAAATGATTATATTTAAATATTCGGTTAAAGCAAATTGAACCAAAAACAGGGATTAATCCCTAAAATTAAGGTTTTAAAATGAAGGAAAAAAATGTATTGGTTCTGGCAATTGACAGGGACAATGATTTAGGGCATAAAACAGGCATTGCCGGACCGGTAATAGGAAGAAAAGAAAACTTAAAGGCAGCTGCAAAGCTGGCGTTATCTGACCCTTCAGAAAGCGATGCAAACTGCATGTTCGGCGCAGTAAAGAAATTCGAGGAACTGAAAACCGAATTCTCCAATGTAGAAATTGCAACATTAACAGGCCATTCCAAGGAAGGATTTGAATCAGACAAAAAAATCAATGAACAACTGGATGCAGTAATGGAAAAATTCCATGCAGAAGCATTTGTTCTGGTTACTGACGGAGGAGAAGATGACCAAACAATCCCGATTCTTCAGTCAAGAGCGCCGATTATTTCAAAGGAATTAATTATTGTCAAGCAGGCAAAAGAAGTTGAATCAATTTATTTCACAATAATAAATGCATTAAAGGAGCCAAGCATTAAAAGAATTGTTTTCCTGATTCCGGGAATAATTGTTTTATTGTATGGAGTATTGTTTTTTCTTGGCTCGGAAAAATTATTTCTGCAAATCATCAGTTTAGTTATAGGAATTTATTTAATTCTGAAAGGAACAGGGCTTGAAGAAATAATTGCGGAAGGAATTTCAACAATAACCAATTCAATTTCACTGCAAAGAGTAAGCTTTCCTTTTTACTTAATTACAATTATTCTGCTGATTTTAGGAATTTATTCTTCCTGGTTTGCCTATTCAACAGGTGAAGGGACAATTTTAATGAAAGCCACAGAAATCATTAAGCAGATTCTTTTGTTCGGGGCATTAAGTGCTTTAAGCTTTGTGCTGGGCGTAAGCGTTGATTCAATTCATTTAAAGAAAGCATTTTATTTAAGGAATTATTTTTTAAGCGCAACAGCAATTGTGATTTTATGGTTTATTCTGGATTCAGCCAGGGCAGTCCTTGTAGGGGAACCGCAGGCATCACTTGAATGGCTTGTAATTAATATCATAATTTCATTTGCTTTGGCATTAATTGCATACAGGATTTCAGGAATCCTTGATTTAAGGAAAAAAATCACCAGATTATTAATCGGACTGCCTGTTTACTCAAAAAAAGGGGAATGGCTTGGAAGGGTGACTGAAACACATAAAGAAAATAATTCAATTAAATTCAATGACACAAAATCAAAAAAAGAAATTACTTTAGAAAAAGGAAAATTCATGCTGAAAGGCGGAAGAGTATTATTAGTGGGCTAAGCTTTCACAGCGAGTTTTTTCTTTAACTGATTGGGAACATTTACATCAACAATTGATTTTAATTTTGCAAGCAATTTTCTGGAATCAGATGATTTGACAAAAGCATTTTCCAGAACTTCACTTAAAGTGCTTACAGGAATTAACTTGATTTTTTCGATTTTTTCTTTCGGCAAAATTACGTCCCCGAAATTGGATTTAGGAATAATCACTTCCTTAAATCCTGCCTTAATTGCAGCATTCACTTTTGCAGTAACCCCTCCAACAGGCAATACTTCTCCTCTCACACTTAATGAACCAGTCATTGCAATTGATTGTTTCACAGGAATCCCTTCCAATGCACTAATTACTGCAGTAACAACTGAAACACTTGCTGAATCCCCTTCAACTCCGCTGTATGCCTGCAAAAATTGTATATGAAGATCATGTGTTGAAATGTCTTTTCCTGAAAGCTTTTTAATAATGGCTGAAACATTCTGCACTGCTTCTTTTGCAATTTCCCCTAATTTTCCTGTTGCAATAATTTTTCCTTCAGCCGATGATTGTGCAGGTGCAACTTCTGCTTCAATAGGCATAATTAATCCTGCATCTCCGTCTCCTGAAACAGCCAAGCCATTAACCCTACCAATTGCATTTCCTTCAAATAAAAAAACTTCATATTCTTTTCTTTCAGTTAAATACTGATCAACCATCTGCTGTTCAAGGGTTTTAGCCGACATTTTTGCCTGAAATACATCATCTGCCTCAACTAATTGCTTTCCTTTTTCCCTTGCAACATCCCCTGCAGCCCTTATTAATCCGCCAAGGTCCCTTAATTTTAAAGTTAATTTGTTTTTTTTACCTGCCCTTCTTTTTGCCTCAAAAATTATTTCCTGAACTGCTTCAAAAGAAAAATCAGGAATTTTTGTGTCTTTTTTCACTTCCTGCGCAACAAACTGCACTAATTTATTTCTGTTTTCAACTGAATCCTCCATTTCAAGATTCATATATAATTCATAACCATAACCCCTGATTCTGCTTCTTAATGCAGGATGCACTTTATCCAAATCCTGGTAATTTCCCGCAGCAACCAAAACAAAATCACATGGAACTGCATCAGTTCTAGTCATTGCACCGCTTGACATTTCGCTTTGCCCGGTAATTGAATATTTTTTTTCCTGCATTGCAGTCAATAATTCCTGCTGTGATTTAGGAGTTAAAGTAGCAATTTCATCAATAAATAAAACCCCGCCATTAGAACGATGAATATAACCAGGCTCAACACGCAAATGAGGAGGAGTTCCTAAACCGCCTGAATTTGAAACCAAAACATCTTCAACAAACAAATTCCCTGTTTCAGTTGTGACGTTATATACGTGACCTTTGAATGGTTTGGATTCCTTTGAAGAAATTTTTGCATTTTTTGTTTTTAGTTCTTGCATACAACAATTTTCTTCAAAAACCATTAAATATTTAGCGTTGGAACAGAATTCACTCTGCAATAACTAAATTTATTGAGAATAAGATTAAACGGAAAAAGAGATAGAAATAAACTACAAGAAAAGTTAATGCAATAAACAAAAGTATTTTTATTTTTGCACTCAATTTCTTTCACCTTTTAATTCATCCAAACATTTCTTTATTTCTCCATCAAATTTTTGTTTTTTTTCAACACAGTATTTTAATGGAAAAAGTTTGTGGAATTTTTGGACATTCTTACTGTTGCCTCTGAAAAAAATTCTGTAACCTAAACTCTTTTTTCTATCTTTTCGTCTGCTGTTTTTATAATTCTGAACTCCAATAAAACCAGTGCATTGAATTCCGAGTTTTTCCATATGATTCATTATCCCTGTTAAAAATTCTTTATGAGAAAATTCTAATTTATTATGTTTTGATAAACTAAATGAAAAATTCTTGAAATGACTTTTTCCATATTTTGTTGAAACAAACCTAGGAATAGAAACTTCAGCAGCAAATAACCCATCAAAAAAAGCCAAAATAAGTTTTTTGCTAAGTGATTCAAATTTTTTAGGAAAAGAATAAAGAACAATTACTTTATCTCCAACTGGAACTCCTAAAACAACAAAAAACCTAATTACTGCTCGGTCACAAGTTCTTATACAAAAAGCATGACCATATTCACCAACATGAATTAAACTCAGTTTATCTTTAATAAAAGGAAAAACTTTTACAAAATCATTTTCCCATAAATCAATGTTTTCTTTGACTGAAGAAATAAAAGATAAAGTATTTAAATTTCTGTCAACACACCCATCACCATAAATCATTCCAAGCATTCTAAAAACATCTTCAGCATGTTTATGATTTGAAGTAAAAGGCAATAATTCATATTTCTTCAATTTCTCAACTGTTTTCAAAGCTAAAGGAACTGCTTTTTTTTCTCCTTTAGTATGCCGCCATCTTGTTCTGCCTTGTGGAACACCCAATATTTTAGCACATCTTTTATAACCAAAAGAAGGATTTTCCTTCATTAATTTCAAGTATTCAGCGTATTTTTTGCATGAGAATTGCTCATCCTTTGAATAAGTATCAATTATATCCTGCTCAGAAACCAAAATCATTGTATCTTTATGAAATTGGGTTTTTTGGTTTTTAAAGGATTTGGAAGAGTAGACTTCCGGTGCCAATTTTAAATAATTATTTTTCATTCCGAACCACCTCCAAAAAGAATGAATTTTTTCATGGAACGGTTCAGAATTTTGGCAGTATTAAATCCTTTCGGAGTAAAACGGAGAAAGGTTTAAACTGACAAAATTCAAGTGTAATTATTTCAATTTCGAAGAAATTGAAATATTTAAAGAACTCAAGTTCTTTAAATGAAAAAATTCTAAATTGGAGGGGGTGAGGAAAAAATTATTTATCTAAAAGAATCAAGTTATCGCTTTCGGAAACATCTTTTGCTTCTTTTTTATTTGGATTGCCAATAACTTTATGCTCAGGCGTAACCGCAATTTCTTTTCCATTAACATTTAAATGAATCAAGTCTCCATCAAATGGACGTCTATTCAAAGAAAGAATTCTTGAAAGAACTGGTTTATCTTCTTTATAACCAATAGTATAAATTTTTTCTTCATCTGGAAGCAGTATTGCTTCATAGCCTTTTTCGTTTCTGATAACTTCTTTTCCGTACTTTTCATACATTTCACTCCAAAGCTGCGGAAAAGGTTTTTTCTCAAATTCAAGTTCATTTTGACCTTCTTTTTGTAAATAAAGCTCTGAGAAGCCAAAACTTTGTAACGGATCATGTCTAACGTCCCCGAGTAATGCTCCTGCTCTTGCTCCTGTTGCTTCAATGAATGAAGCCATTTTTTTTTCTGAATTATCAATTAATAATTTTGGGGTAGGGTTTCCTGATTTCATTTTCATTTGGCTTCCTAAAGCAAATGCAATAAATAAAAAACCACCTAAAATCAAAGTTGCTGCATAAACTACATCAGGAATTAAATTCAAATAACTCCATAAAATAAATGAAATTAAAAAAAAACCTAATGAAAGAATCATTGAAAGTAATCTTGCATTGTCTTCTAATGCTTTTGAATCCAAATTTGCTTTTTCCATTATTTTTTTTCCTTCCCCTGCTTTAACTGTAACAATTTTTGGATTATTTGAATCTTTTTCATTCGGATAAACCAATACATCAACCAGCTTGGATACAGGCATTATTTCAGCCATTGCTGCCGCAAGCATTGATTTCCCTGTGCCTGGAATTCCGACCAATAAAACATTTCTTTTTTGCGCAGCTGCTTTCTTAATTATTTCAACTGATTTTTCCTGCCCGATTACCTGCCCAACCATTTTCTTCGGGACAGAAATTTCTTTAGTTGAAGTGAACTTCAATTCAACTGGTTTTTCTTCTTCCATAATAATAATTATACTATAAATGAATAATTAAAAAGCTTTGTTGGGAGTAATTAATCATGAAACTTACTTTTTTAGGAACAAGCGGCTCAACCCCTACAAAGGATCGGGGCCTTACAAGCGTTGCTTTATCATTTGACGGAAAAGTATTTTTGTTTGACTGCCCTGAAGGAACGCAAAGACAGATGATGAAGGCAAAAGTTTCTTATATGAAAATAAAATATGTTTTCATTTCGCATTTTCATGCAGACCATTTCCTTGGCTTGCCTGGATTAATTGCTACAATGGCAATCCATGGAAGGACAGAGGACCTGATTGTTTTCGGCCCTGAAGGAATTGAAAAAAAAATAAGGGACTTGATTAAGGTAAGCGGATTTGCATTGACTTTTGAGGTAAAAGGAAAAGAATTAAGGCAGGGCATTATTTTAAAGGAAGAAAAATTTTCAGTCACTTCATTCAGGTTAAAGCATGAAATCAGCTCTTTTGGTTTTGCTTTCAAGGAAAAAGACAAGGAAGGGGAATTTGTAAGGAAAAAAGCAGAAGAGTTGGGAATTCCGGTAGGGCCATTGTATTCAAAGCTTGCTGAAGGAAAAAAAATAAAATTACAGGGAAAAACCTTTTCTCCTGAAATGGTAATGGATTATTCAAAGGCAAAAAAAGGAAGAAAAATTTCAGTTGTATTTGATACAAGCCCACTTAATTCAATTTTGAAATTTGTTTCCGATAGCGATATCCTGATTCATGAATCGGCTTTTTTGGAAGAGCATAAGGAAAGGGCAAAAGAAACATTTCATTCAACTGCAAAAGAAGTTGGAAAATTAGCATTAAAGGCAAAAGCAAAGGGACTGTATCTGATTCATTTCAGCCCGAGGGTAAAAGAAGTGAAGAAATTCGAAAATGAGGCATGCATGGAATTTCCTAATGCAAAAATTGCAATTGATTTGGATGAATTGGAAGTGAAATAAATGCAAACACTTCTTCTGGCCGCAGGGAAAGGAACTCGAATGCTTCCATTAACTAAATCAATTCCTAAATGCTTAATTGAATTAAATGGAAAGCCTTTGATTGAATGGATTTTATTGGAATTAAAGAAAGCAAATGTAATGGAATGCTTTATTGTTGTTTCATATAAAAAAGAAAAAGTGAAAGAATTCCTTGGAAATGAATTTAAAGGAATTAAAATCAATTATATTTTACAGCCAAAACCATTAGGCACAGGGGATGCAGTGAAAAAAGCAAAAGGAAAAATGAAAAAGCATTTTTTGTGTTTGAATGCAGATACTTTATTTAAAGCAGGATTAATTAGAAGAATTTTAAGGCAGAATTTGGCCGATGCATTAATTGTTGCAAGGGAAGAAAAGCATCCGGAAAATTTCGGAGTATTGAAAACAGAAAAAAACAAGGTTTTGGAAATAATTGAAAAACCAAAGAATCCTGAAAGCAATTTAGTTAATGCAGGAATTTATTTATTTTCAGAAAAAATATTTGATGCTCTTTCAAAAGTAAAGAAATCCAAAAGAGGAGAAATTGAATTAATTGCAGGAATAAATAAGCTGATTTCACAGGGAAATAAAACTGAATTCATTGAAAGCACTTCAATAATTTATGATATTGGCTCAATAGAGGATTTAAGGAAAGCGGAAAAAGAACTTAGATGAAAAAAGGCGAACAAAGTGAGCAGGTTTTTGCCAACTTTTTACTAAAAAGTTGAATTTATGATATTGGCTCAATAGAGGATTTAAGGAAAGCGGAAAAAGAATTGAAATAAAAAACACTGAAAAAATTATCACAAATTAAATCCTTTTCCGGGCTTCAGTATTATTGGCTTTGTTTTTACATTGCTTTTATTAATTCTTAATGCAAAATCTTTTGCATCTGCTTTAATATGTTCAAATGTATTGTAATGCATCGGAATCACCATTTTTGGCTTCATGGATTTTGTTGCCCTTACTGCATCAATTAAGTCCATTGAATTGTTTCCTCCGATAGGAAACAAAGCAACATCAGGGGATTTTTCAATGAACTTGTCAATTAACTGTGTGTCACCGGCATGAAATATGCTTGTTCCGTCCTTTTCCAGCAGATAACCAACAGGATAAAACGCATTGGGATGATGAACCGAAGTAATGGTTACATCAACGCCCTTTAAATTAAATTTGCTTCCGTTCGTAATCGGCTTCAAATAATTCGGGGCAATTTTCAATTCGTTTAAAACAGAATGATGCCCCACAACAATGCAGTTGTTTTTCCGCGTTATTTCTTCAATTGCTTTCTTGTCAAAATGATGCAGGTGCTCATGGGTGATAAATATTGCATCAACACCATCCAGTTTATCAACCGAAACAGTTGGGTTAAGCAAAGGAACATATTTTGATGAATAATTGTAAACCAGAGGATCAATTAAGAATTTGACCCTTCCAAAAGAAACCTGGAAAAAAGAATGACCGAAAAATTTTATTTTTGGTTTTTTTGCTTCCATCTGATAAAAATAGGTCCAAATCGCTTTAAAAATCTTCACTAAAAAAAAATCAATAACTTTTTATTAAGAAAGAACAAAAATAGATTATAAACTCGTGCGGAAGATAAATTATGAATTCACCTGAAAAAAAAATGCTTGTTTTTGCAGTTATTATTTTTTTAGCAGTTAATGCCGGCGCAACAAAGCTTGCGAAAAATGAAATAAATGTTTCAATTGACAAGCAGGGATATACAACAATAACAGAAAATTATTTCATTTTATTTGAATATGCAGGGGATGAAAACCGGTTTCAGGAGCTGCTGCAGAAAAATTCCTCAAGCCTAAGCTCATGGAGGGCTGATTACAGTTTTCTTTACCCGAAATTTGAAAGTAGCCAGCTAATAATTGACCCAAGCACGGTTTCAATCCAATGGGATGAAAAAAACAATTCATTTGTCCTGAATTATTCCCTGAAAAAACCGCTTCCAAGGCTGATAAAAGAACAGCCGAGATCTGAAGAATGGGAAATTCCGGATTATGCATTCATAAATTTTTTGAACAGCGGGCTGATTGAAATACCTGAAAATAATTCAATTGTTTTTTCCCTGCCAAGCAATGCATTGGTGGATATCCAGAAAATAAATCCATTGGCAATAATTCAGGGAAACAAAATAACATTAACAGGAATGAGAGCAAATTCACTGGGGCTTGTTTACAGCGTCCAAAAGCAGATTGTACCTACAGTAGGCACCGACTTCCTTGAAAAAATTTTATCCGACCCGGCAACAATCCTTTCAATAATGATTGCTTTAGTTCTTGTGATGGGCCTTGCCTACTGGAAAAGAAAATCAATTGAATCACGCATTGAGAATTTCATTGTAAATAATTCAGAAATCCACGGAAAAGAAGCAGAAGAATTAGAGATAGAGTTTGAATAAATCAGTTTTTAAATTTCAGTTTTACCGCAATTTTTCCGCCACATACATCGCATTCCCGCATGCCTGATTCAAAAGAAAACTTTTTTCTGCACTGAATGCACTGCTTTTCAAAAACAGCCTCTTTTTGGATTCCTTCCATCAAAACAGGCTGAAATTTTATTTTATTATGCGACAAAAAATTCTGCAAAGAATAATCATCAGTTAAAACCTTGAAGGATTTTTTTTCTTTTTTTAATTCCAGCGCCAAAGCACATAATTCCCTGTCCGCATTCGACAAACGCGGGCTTAAAGAGGATGCATTGACTTTGTCAAGGAATTCCTGCTTCGGCTCAATTATTTTCAGCTTTTCCTCATTTACCGCATTTTCAGCAAGAATTTTTGTGCTTAAATCCAGAAACTCGCCTAAAACAGAGGGAACAGTAATAAACTGCTTTCCTTTCTCAAAGCCAAGGCCGTTAATCAGATAAGCGGCATCAATCACAAAAAGCATATTATCCCTTATACTTATTTATCCATTATACTTATTATTAAAAACAATTATTACTTTAATTAAAAAACCAGATAAGGCAAAAAAGAGGCACAAAGAATGGAATTAAACCAAAAAGTTTCGGCCTTAAGCGAAATTGAAAGAAAAACGCTTAAAGCAGTGGATGAAGGAAAAAAAACAATTGAAGAAATTGCAAAAAGCACTTCACTGAATTCTGATTCAGTCAGAAGGGCAACAGCATGGCTTGAAGAAAAAAAATTAATTGAATCAAAAGAGGAAAAAAAAACAAGAATTTGCTTAACTGAAAAAGGGTTTCAAGCGCTGAAAAAAGGATTGCCTGAAGAGCAGTTAATGAATTCAATGAAAGAAAAAATTTCCTTGAATGAATTACAGAAAAAAACCGGGCTTGGAAAAGAAATCAATGCAGCAATGGGCACAGCAAAAAGAAATGCATGGATTTCAATAACAAAAGAAGAAAATGGATTAATGATTGAAAGCACCGGTTTATTTGAAGAAACAAAAGACAAAGTCGGACTGAAAAAAGAATTAAAAAAAATAAATGAAACTGCATTGAATTCAGAAGAAAAAGAAAAAATAATTCCTGAAGAAAAAGAACTGCTTTCAAGGGGATTGATTGAAAAAAAAACTGAATCAATAAAGGAATTTTACTTAAGTGAAGAAGGAAAAAACGCAATTTCCTTGAAAGAATTTTCTTCAGCAAGAATATTTAATATCTATGATCCAACACCTGCAATTTTCATCGGAAAAAAACAGCCATACATTCAGTTTTTGAATTCAGTTCGGGCAAAATTAGTTGAAATGGGTTTTCAGGAAATGGAATCACCATTAATTGTTCCTGAATTTTATAATTTTGATGTTTTATTTCAACCACAAAACCATCCTGCAAGGACATGGACTGATACTTATCAATTAATTAATCCAAAAAAAGGAAAACTTCCCGATAAAAAGAAAGTAAAGGCAATTAAGGACGCGCATGAAACAGGCGGAGTAAGCATGTCATCTGGATGGGGCTATACCTGGCTGGAAGAAATTGCCGAAAAATTAATGCCAGCAGCCCATGGCACGGCGCACAGCGCAAGAAAACTGGTTGAAGGCCCTGAAATTCCTGCAAAATATTTTGCCATAGCAAGATGCTTCCGCCCTGATGTTTTGGATGCAACGCATTTAATTGAATTCAACCAGACAGACGGATTTATTGTTGGAGAAAAATTAAATTTTCGCCATTTGCTTTCAACATTAAAACAATTTGCAATAGAAATTGCAGGAGCAGAAGAAGTCAAATTCCTTCCTGATTATTATCCGTTCACGGAGCCATCAGTTCAGATTTCAGCAAAACACCCGAAACTCGGATGGGTTGAATTGGGAGGAGCAGGAATGTTCAGGCCTGAAATGCTTGAAAATTTAGGAATTAAAGGACAGGCAATTGCATGGGGAATCGGAATTGACAGGCTGGCGATGTTCAAGCTTGGAATAAAGGACATCAGATATCTTTTCTCAAATGACTTAAATTGGTTAAGAAAAACTCCTTTGGTGATTGATTAATGCCTACAATTGAAGCAAGTAAAAAAGATCTGGAAAAATTAATTGGAAAAAAATTTTCAATGAATGAACTGAAACAAGCATTGCTTTATGTCAAAGGAGAATTAGATGCAGTTGAAGGAGATGCATTAAAAATTGACATCAAGGACACAAACAGGCCTGATTTATGGAGCGCGGAAGGGATTGCAAGAGAAATTAAAACAAGAATCGGGTTAAGGAAAGGAATTTTGAAATATAAAGTTAATAAATCAAAGTATGAAATAACAATTGATAAAAACCTGGAAAAAATAAGGCCGTTTATTGCATGTGCAGTGATTAAAGATGTTAAATTAGATAATGAAATAATTCTTCAATTAATTCAAGTGCAGGAAAAAATGTCCCAAACATTCGGAAAAAAACGAGCACAAGAAGGCGCAGGATTATATGATTTTGACAAAATAAAAATGCCAATGAAATACAAGGGATTCAAAGACAATGAAATTGAATTCATTCCATTGGACTGGAAAATTCCACTAAAGCCATCAGAAATACTTAAAGAGCATGAAAAAGGAAAAGCCTATGCGCATTTGCTGGAAGGAAAAGGGCTTTATCCGATAGTGATTGATTCAGCCAATGTTGTTGCTTCAATGCCCCCGATAATTAATTCAGAAGAAACCGGAAAAATAACTGAAAAAACAAAAAACATTTTTTTGGAAGTAACCGGATTTAACTGGAAAAAAGCAAATACCCAATTGAATGTTTTATGCATGGCTCTGGCTGACAGGGGCGGAAAAATTTATTCAGTTAAAGTGAAAATGCCTGAAGGAAAAATTTACCCGAAAACATGCACAACCCCTGAATTCAAGGCAAAAAAAATGAACTTTAATTTAGAATTAATTGAAAGAAACACCGGATTAAAATTAAAGAATTCAGAAATAATTTCTTTTCTGCAGAAAGCAGGAATGAATGCATCAATCAATGGAAAAAAAATTGAAATAGAATACTGTGAATTCAGGCAGGACATATTTCATCCAGTTGATTTGATTGAAGATATTTTAATCAGCTACGGCTACAACAATATTCCTTTGCAGAAAATTGAAATAAATGTGGAAGGAAAACACTTGAATGAAACGCTTTATTTGGACAAAGCAAGGGATGCCTGTGTCGGAATGGGATTGCAGGAAATTCTGACATTTAATTTAACTTCAATTGAAAAGCAGAATGAATTAATCGGATTAAAGGAAGAGGATTTGGTGCAGATTGCCAATCCTGTTTCAAAAAACTGGGAAATCCTGCGCAAAAGAATTACTCCAGAACTGCTTGAATTTTTAAATAAAAACAAGAGATTTGAGTATCCGCAGAAAATATTTGAAATAGGGACTGCATTAAGGATTGATGAATCGCAGGAAAACAAAGTAAGGGAAACAAAAAATTTATGCATTATTCTGAGCGGAAAAGGATTTTCATTCAATGAAATCAAATCAGCCTTGCAGGCAGTATGCGCAAACCTTGGAATTGAATTCAAATTAAATAAATCAATTTATCCTTTCCTCCACAAAGAAAAGCAGGCGGAAATTTCAACCTCAAAAGGAAAAGGATTTTTAGGGGAAATAAATGAAAAAACTGTGAAAGCATTTGGATTGGAACAGGATACCGTTGTAATGGAAATGGATCTGTAAAGAAAATTAAAGTATAATGGAAATGAAAGCATAAATCAGAATAATTTCATCTGCTTTGTTTTTGGCTCTGATTTAATTTTTTCTTCAGATTCTTTCTCTTCAGATTCCTCTTCTTGCGGTTTTTCTTTTTCAACCAGTTCCTCTGCAATTCTTTTTCCGCCGAAAGTTTTAATTACTCTTGAGCTTTTTTCAGCCAATTGCTTTTTCCTTAATTCATTTGCCTCATCAAAAATTGATTTGACTTTTTTTGTTTCAGGCTTTGAATCCATTAAATAAGCGATTTCTTTTTCATTTAAGTCAAATTCTGAAGCAAAATTAACTGCTTTTTCCTTGTCTGCAAAAATTATTTTAATGAATTTCAAATCCTGTGAAATCACTTTTCGAGAGCTGGAATTCATTTTTTCCCCAAATTTTTTTGCAATTGCTTTCTTGAAAGCCCTTTGGCTTGTGGAACGCGACAGCCTTGAAATCAATGAAGGAAACTGATAAGGTACAAATGAATTATATTCATTTTTTTTGCTTAAAGCAACTCCCTCAGTTGCCAGATCCATTGTATATTTCAGCAGGGAATAATCCTGCGCAATGTAAATCCTTCCATGAAAAATGTCTGCCCTGGACAAATAATTAAATGCCTCGGCACAATCTTCAGGAACAGTATACTGCCTTGGAATGTTTTCCTCAATCCATGCAAGCAATAAATCAAAATTCAAATCACTTGCAAACCTTGCCTCGCGGATTTTAGTGAAATCAGTTCCCTTGAAAATTTCCTTCATTACTGCAAAAATTTTCTGCTGGCGGTCCCTTTCCCCCAAGGAATTCACAACATCAAAATCAATTTTTTTTTCAAAAGAAAGCGACTGCAAATCCAGCAATGCACTGCGGAAATCCCCGTTGGAATTTTTTGCCAGTTCTTTTACTGCCTCTTCCTCAAAAGCAATTCCTTCTTTTATGCATAATGCGTTTAATCTTGAAGCAATTGATAAATAATTGATTTTCTTGAATTCAAGTGTTTTTGAAGCCAAACGAATCCCCTGAAATTTTTTGTCCCCATAAATTTCATTTGCAGTTAAAACCATTGGATTCTGTGAATTTCCTAAAAGCGAGGCAATTGCCTGCGCTCCGCCTTTGTCATTTTTATGCAGTCCGTCAATTTCATCCAAAAGAATCAGCCTTTTTTTCCCTGAAAAAGAAGTATTTTGGCAGGCTGCTGCAACAATTTTTTCAATCACTTCTTTTGAGCGGAAATCACTTGCATTCAATTCAAATAAATCCCATTTCATTAATTTGGCAATTAAATAAGCCAGAGTGGTTTTGCCGGTTCCTGTACTGCCCCATAAAAGCAAAGGGATTTGCGGTTTTCCCTGCTCCCATGCCAAAGCCCATGATTTTACCTGAGAAACAATGTCAGAATTTCCAACAAAATCCTCAAAGGATTTAGGAAAGTATTTTTCAGTCCATAACTGCTTAGGCATAAAGAATAAAAGAAATGAAGGAATTAAATAATATGTGGAAAAAGCAATGCATGCAAAATGTAGGAAATGTGCTCAGGGACCTAAAAAAAATTCAAAAATATTTTGCCCGCAAGAATACCAAAAAAGAGAGAAAGAAGGCGAAGGATGTGAGCATTATTTATGTGACAAAGCAGAAGGGCTTTTTTTAGGCATTTTAAACAGAAAAAAACATGAAATGAAAAAAATTAAAATTATCCTGTCTAACGGAAAACCCCCTATTGAAACTAATGCAATTACTGCCCCACATGAAAAAAAATGGGCTATAGTTAAAATCCAAACCCCTGAAGGGAAAATGCTGCATTTCGCAACTTATTCAGAAAAAAAGAAAACCTGGTTTCTTAACAGAATAACTCCACTTAATTGGAGTAAAGAAGCCAAAGAATATTTCCAGAAAAATTTCCCGGAATTCTGAATAAATAGCTTTGAATTAAATTGAATACCCTCAAAGGATTTAGGAAAGTATTTTTCAGTCCATAACTGCTTAGGCATAAAGAATAAAAGAAATGAAGGAATTAAATAGTATTATGGGAAAACCTAAAAATCATTGCACTAGCTGTTGGTATACTACAAAAAACAAACCCTGTCCAAAAAAACCAATTCCTGAAGATATGACCTACAGACCGCACACATACTGTAAACATTACATGTGCGAGGATGGAGAATTTCAAGCAGGTTATTACCTCGAAAATAATCCTAAAAAAGCTGAAAATATTTTATTAATAAATGAAAAACAAAAAGAAACAAAAGAAAAGGCAATAGTTTTTCCAGTAATAAAGAAAAAAAAAGCCGCAATAGTAAAAATTGAAGAAAAATTTTATTTTGCAACACCAATTGAAGAAAATAAGTATCACCTCAATAGAGAAGCAAAATTTAATGCAAGGCAACTTAGAATAATAGAGGAATGTTATTCTTAATTGAAGCCACCTAAATTTAAAACTCTTTCCTTAAAGAAATTAATTTGATTCAAAATGCTCATAGGATTAGTTGGAAAGCCTTCTTCAGGGAAAAGTACTTTTTTTAATGCATGCACTTTAATGAATGTTCCAATGGCTTCTCATCCATTTACTACAATTAAACCAAATCACGGAATAGGATTTGTTAGGGTTGACTGTGTTGATAAAGAATTTGGAATTCAATGCACTCCACGAACAGGTTACTGTAAAAACGGAACAAGATTTGTTCCAGTTGAATTAATTGATGTTGCTGGATTAGTTCCAGGCGCAAGTGAAGGAAAAGGAATGGGAAACCAATTCTTAACTGATTTATCCCGAGCAGATTTATTAATTCATGTTGTAGACGCAAGCGGAAGTGCAAATGAAAAAGGAGAAATTGTTGAAGAAGGAACATATAATCCAATAAATGATGTGAAGTTTTTAGAAAAAGAAATTGATGCATGGTTTTCAGGAATTGTTAAAAAAAATTTAGGAAAAAGCACAAGAATACCAACTGAATCAAAAACAAAATTAATTGAATTGATTTCACAGAATTTAAGCGGAATAGGGGCAAAACAGGAAAACATTGAAAAAACAATTAATGAACTGAAATTAGGGGAAAAAAAATTAAACCAGTGGACTGAAGAAGATATTGAAGATTTTTCAAAAACTTTAAGAAGAAATTCTTTGCCGATAATTATTGCAGCAAACAAATGCGATAAAGGAAAGGCAAAAGAAAACATCGAGGAAATGAAAAAAGAATTCCCTGAAACACTGATTGTTCCATGCAGTGCAATTGCGGAGCTGGCATTAAAAAAAGCAGCAAAAGACGAAGCAATTGATTATTCTCCTGGAGCAAATGAATTCAAGGAATTAAAGGAATTAAATGAAGAGCAAAGAAAAGGACTGGATTATATTAAGGAAAATGTCCTGCAAAAATTCGGCTCAACAGGAGTGCAGGAATTGTTGGACAAAGCAGTATTTGAATTTCTTAATTATATTGCGGTTTTTCCCGGAGGGACAAAAGGATTCATTGACTCGCAGGGGCGCATTATGCCTGACTGCCTGCTGCTAAAAAACCATTCAACTGCACTGGATTTCGCATTCAAGCTCCACACAGACATGGGCAAAGGATTCATTAAGGCAATAAATGTAAGGACAAGGCAGGCAGTAGGAAGAGAGCATGAATTAAAAAACAGGGACGTAATAGAAATAGTTTTTAAGGCGTGAACAACAGGATAAATTCAATTAAATAAAATTCACTTAATTTTCTCAATCAATTCCTTTGAAAAATTTAATTTAATTTTTTTTGTTTTTCCTTTGTTTCCCATTGAAATCATTTCAGCAGAAATCAGTTTTTTTGATTCTAATTTGGAAATTATTGTGCGCAAATGCCTTTCAGTTAATTTTTCTTTTTCTGAGTTATTGTAAATTTCATATGCTTCGCCTGAACTAAGCTCAGATTTTGATGCAACTGCATTCAGGACTTTTTTTTCAATTTCATCCAGATATTTGATTGATTTTGTTATGGAAGCAGAATCAACTTCAATGAAAGCATCCTTTAAATGGAGAAGCTGAATTACAGGTGAATTTGCCCTGTCGGCATTGCGCCCTGCCTTCAGCAATGATTCAATTGCAATTCTTGCATCCCCGTTTAATTTTGCCGCATGGCCGGCGGCAACATCAATTATTTCTTTCAAACAGGAATTCGGAAGAAATGCCTTTTCCGCCCTTTCCCATAAAATATCCTTTAACTGCATCGGAGAATATTTATCAAATTGAATTGATTCCTCTGTCAAAGAGCTTTTGGTTCGCGGGTCAAGCTTTAATGTAAGTTCGCAGTTATTTGAAATTAAAATCAAACCGATTTTTTTTTCCTGATATTCAGTTACGCGCAGTAAATCATAAAGTATTTTTGACTCCTCTTTTGAATTAATTATTTGGTCTGCCTCATCCAAAACAATCAAGGGAGTGAAATCAGTTTTTTTCAATTGCTCTAAAATAAGCCCATATAATTCATCAATGCTCATTCCCCTGCGCGGGGCAAACGCCCCCAAAAAATTGGCTAATTTAAATAAAATTCCCGCACGGGTTGAATATTCAAAACAATTCAGATAAAGATGCTTTGCCCTGCTGGTTTCCCCTTCAAGCTCGCGCAAAACATATTTCACTGAAGCAGTTTTGCCTATTCCTGTTCCTCCGCAAAGAAACACATTTAAGGGCTTTTTTCCCTCCATTAAAGGCTTAAATGCATAAGCAAGCGAATTAATCTCTTTTTCCCTGTGAAACAAGGCATCAGGAACATATTCAGGGTAAAGCACTGACTCATTCATGAAAACAGTGCCTGAATCTTTCTTAAAAAGTGATTTTTTTTCGCGCATCCAAAAAAAGGAATAAGCAAAACGCTAATTAATCTTTACCATAAAACCTAATGAATTGGAAACCAATAAAAACCGTTAATCCACTATAATTATACAGTGAACAATGATGGATTCCAAGACAGATTCATGGTTTGAGAAATTAATGAATTGGATTTCAACAAACTTAAAATTATTTGCTGCAATGCTTTTCCTGATTTTTTCAGTCGGAATGATTTACGGGGTTTTTGTGCTACATTTTGTAAAAGAATTCCAGATGCTTTATTTTGCAGCCCCCCCGGTAATGGGAATAATTTCCTACTACAACAGGGATGTTGCGCTTATAATGCTTGTAATATTCATAGCTTTCTTTATAATTCTTTAAGTGAAAAAAAATGGATGAAATGCAAATAGGCTCAATGGAAATAAAAGCGCTTTCATCCGAAACAAGGACTGAAATACTTAAACTTCTGAATGAAAGAAAATACACTTTAAGCGAATTATCAAAAAAGAAAGGAATTGCCGCATCAAGCATGAAACAGCAGCTGGAAATACTTGAAGAAAGCGAATTAATCCACGGAATAGATGAAGGAAGAAAATGGAAATATTATTCATTGACGCCGAAAGGAAAAAAATTAATTGAAAGCAGAAACAAGCCAATGCAGATAGCATTGATTTTCGGGGCAGGACTCCTGCTTATCGCATTTATAGGAATACTTATTTCATCAAATATGCTGCCTATTACAGGCATGCAAGAAGGGAACCAGTTAATGGGGCAAGGGCTTTCCGGAACTGAATTAAGAACGGGAACTGCAATAGGAGACCAGCTTCCATTCTATGCAGAAGGAACTTCAGAAGAAGAATGGTGCATAACAGAAGCAAACTGGGAAATGAACGCAGAAACATCTGCATCAGCAGTTTCTGGCTCAATGACAATACTTGGAAAAGAACTCAAAGAAGGGCAGGAAATGTGCCATGCAGTTTATTCCAGTGAAACCCCAGAAGTATTAACTGAAATCCATTATTACTTCAATAATGAAAAACCGCCAAAAATAATAATGGAAACATACAAAAACAATGAACTGCAATATACAAGCGAAATAAACCAAACCCAATAAATATCGTCAATCAACGAAATATTTATTATTCTTTCTTTCCTTTATTTTTGCATGCATAAAGGGTTTTTTTCACTTCTGCTGGTGCTTTTGTTTATTTTAATTGCAGTTTCTGTTTCAGATGCAAAAATTTCCCAGAACAAAACCTTTTCTGAAATGCTTTTTCTTTTCAGCGAATTAAGCAAAAAAAACCTTTTAAGAACCGAGGCAGAGCTTGCCTTTGATTCGGCAATTGAACAGGCGCTTGAGGAAAGCGTTTCAATGCATGACTTTAGCCCTGAATCAATCAAGGAAAGAATTTATTCCAAATTGAATTATGAAATAAATGAGCTTAATAAAAGAAAGGAATTTTCCTGCAATGAATTTTCAAAAGAAAAATTCTTTCAGGATTCAATTGCATGGGCTGAATTTTTTGAAACAGCATACTTACTTGGATTCAGTTATTTCGGAAAAGAAATTTCCTGTTCAATAAATTCATTTGATTCGGAAATAACTGCTTTGCTTCCAAAAGGATACACAAGCACAAAGGAGGGATTTTTTGCAGGGAACTGAATTCATTATGCTTCTTGCAGGATTCAGCGCGGCAATACTCCTGCTTTTTTCATTCAATTCAATGCTTTTGGATTCAGGAAATTATGCAATGAAATCAATTCAAGTGAAAAGCGAAAGCCAGGAATGCGCATTTCTTGCAGATGAAATTTATGCAAATTCAGTGCAGAAAATTGAAAGGAAAATAAACTGCATTATTCTTGAAGGAAAAGCAACAAGCACAAATGAAGGGATTTCAATGAATTCAGAACTGCTGAACAAAAAAACAAGAACCGCAGTCAAAAAAGGAAAGACATCCATTAAGGTGGAATCAGATGGGCATTACAGGTAAGGGAAGCATTTATTCAATGGATTTTCTTTTTTCATTTTTAATCGGAATAATAATTATTTGGATAATTTTAAGCAGTTTTGGTTCAGGAGTGAATTCAGTTGTTTCAGCCCAAAAAGAATTCGATTTGAAAAGAAAGGCACTGCTTTTAAGCGAGGCAATAGTCAAGGCAAGAAATGAAGAAAAACCATTAATGGGCTCCGCTTACTTCAATCCATTAAAGCGCAGGGTTGAAAGCAATAAAATTGATTTAATGCTTTTTTCAGGAATTGGCCTGAATTCATTTGAAGATGAAGAAGCAGAAATAAATGAACTGAAAATTTCTTTTTTGGATGGGAAAGAAATAAATGCGGCTGAAAGGAAAGGAAGCGAAAACGAAGAAAAGGAAAGTAATAAAGGAAAAGAAATTGAAGAAAAGGAAAAAAGAGAAAAGAAAGAAAGCGGAAGTGAAGGAAAAGAAAAGAAGAATTGCTTTGGAATTGAAAGGTTTGTTTTTTCAGATGAATTAATTCCAAGAAAAGGGATTCTCCTAGTGGTGTTATGTGAAAAATAAAGGGCAGGTTTCAATTGAATGGATTGTTTCATTTCTTTTTGTTTTAATTATTGCATTGTCAATTCCCTCACAGGGAAAAGTTTCCTTTGAAAACGGAATTCTCGCGCAGAAAATGCATGACCTGCTCATTGTCTGGGCAGAAGAAAAACAAAACTCACTGAATGAAATGCAGAAAGACTTTGAATTATTTTTCGGAAAAGGAAAGGCAGTAATTGAAGCTGAATCAAACGGAATAAAAGAAAAAATTGAGCTGAATCATGAAATGCAGGAAATGAAAGAAAAAATAATTGAAGAAATAATTTATTATGACAGCCGCAAAGCCAGGCAAAAAATCACATTAACTGTTTTTCACTGAAACATGATTCCTTTCATTGATTAAAAGCAGGTTAATTTCTTTTCCTGAAAAAGAAAAATCCATTACATCAATTCCTGGATTGAATTCAAATGATTTTGTTTTTTCCTTTCCATAAAGAATCAGCTCCACCTTGTTTTTGCTTGAAATTAAATCAAAATCATTTCCGGAAGAAAAACTCATTTCTTTTGCAGTTCCAGCGGAAAAAACAGAAACCTCTTTCAATGCAGTTTCAAATGAATCCATAAATTCCTCCGCGTTTTTTGCCTCAAGAAAAAAAACCCCTGCATTCACCAGATTTGTACCGGCAACAAAAAACACCGCGAGAAAACTTACTGCCGCAGCAAATACCAGCAGGTATTCCAATGATGCCTGCGCCTTCACATTAATCAATCTCATTAATTTTCTTGAAAATATCCTCTGTTTTATCCGCAATAACTTTTGTTCCCTGCACGGAAGTTTTCTGCAATTGGGAAACAATAACCAAAACAATTGCAACAATTGCTGCAAGGACAATAATTAATTCAACCGATATTTGGGCCTTCTGTTCTGAAATCATACAAAAAGAATACGGCAATAATAATTTAAATATTTCGTTGATTGACGATATTTCTTTGTTGTGTGTTTTTTAAATTTTTTGCTTTAAAATTCATGCAATGCATAAAAAAGAAATCAATGATTTGGTAATAAGCTGGATTACAATAAGCCTGGCTTTTTCATGGGTTTTATCCAATTTCAATATTCTTGACTTAGTTACAGGCCAAAGCGGGGGATTTGCCTCATTTATTGAAATACTCCCAGTTTCTTTGATTGTTACTGCAACAGGATTTATTTTTCATGAACTGGCGCACAGGCAGATGGCTAAAAATTTCGGGGCGCATGCGGAATACAGGATGTGGCCTAACATGCTTTTGATTGCAGTGGCTGTTTCCTTGTTTTTCGGGGTTGTTTTTGCAGCCCCGGGAGCGGTTTATATTTATGGCCCCCATCTGGACAGAAAAAAAAACGGGTTGATTTCTTTGGCAGGGCCTGCAACAAATATTTTAATCTCAGTTATTTTTGCAGTGCTTTTAATTAATGTCGGCGGGGCATTAAGCCAATTGTTTTTTCTCGGCGCATACATTAATTTATTTTTAGGATTGTTCAATCTTCTGCCAATGGGGCCATTGGACGGAAAAAAAATCTTTGTCTGGAATCCGTTAATCTGGGCGACGTTTTTTGTCCCCGCATTATTCATGTTTCTTTTCATCAGGCTGATTTAAAGCAAAAAGCCCAAGCAAAAAAATTAAAACAAAAACTGATTTCGTTTCCGGAAAAAAACTAAATGAAAAAAATTAGCATTTTCGGAAAAAATTAAATGAAAAAAAACGATTCACAAAAAGAAAAACAAAAAAAACCCATAAAAAAAAACAATTCTTAAAAAAAAATAAATTTTTTTCAAAAAAGAAAAAAAAGAAACCTTTTTATATGATAAAAAATATAAAGTAAGTATAAATTTTTTTAATAAAATAAAAGGAGGTTAAGTTTATGGCGGCAAAAAAGAAAAAGAAAGCAGTTAAGAAAACAGTTAAGAAAGTAGTTAAGAAAAAAACTGTTAAGAAAAAGAAGAAATAAATCTTAAAAAAATTAAGGGCTTCATGCCCTTTTCTTTTTTTATTT
>JBDRGO010000044.1:0-4633 GCA_043817715.1 Candidatus Iainarchaeum sp.
AAAACATGCAGGTTCCTGCAAGATTGTATGTGAATAAAGAAATGCTTAATGATTTAATTCAGGAAGAAAAAGAAAAGGATTGGAGTTCTTTAAGGCAATTAAAAAATACTGCAGGGTTGCAGGGAATTGAAAAGTACGTGATTGCACTCAGTGACTGTCACCCGGGGTATGGGGCACCTATTGGAGGTGTTGCTGCATTTGATTTAACCGAAGGAGTAATTACTTTCGCTTTTTCAGGTTTTGATTTGAATTGCGGCGTCCGCACTTTAAGAACAAATCTTTCAACTGATGAAATTAATTCAAAGAAAAAAGAATTAAGTGAAAAATTATTCAGGGACATTCCTGCAGGATTAGGAGTTACCGGGGAACTGAAATTAAATGAATCAGAAATTGATGAAGTGCTTGTGAAAGGCGCAAAATATGTTGTTGAAAAAGGCTATGGAAACAAAGAGGATTTGAAATTTATTGAAGAAAACGGAGTAATGAAAGAAGCAAATCCTGAAAATGTTTCACTAAAAGCAAAGCAAAGGCAGTTCAAGCAGGTGGGAACTCTTGGTTCAGGAAACCATTATCTTGAAGTGCAGGAAGTAGAAGAATTATTTGATGAAAAAAGCGCTAAAGCATTTGGATTAAAAGAAAAAGAATGCCTTGTTTCAATTCACTGCGGTTCAAGGGCATTAGGGCACCAGATTGGAACAGATTACTTGGAGTACTTGGACAAGGCAGTGAAGAAATACAAAATTAAAATTCCTGATAAAGAACTTGTATGTGCTCCGATTCAGTCAGAAGAAGGACAGAAATATTTCAGTGCAGTAAAAGCAGGAATTAACTGCGCTTTTGCTAACAGGCAGGTTTTAACGCATTTAACCCGCGGAGTGTTTGCAAAGGTTTATGGAATTAATGAAAAACAAATTCAAACACTTTATGATGTAGGGCACAACACAGCTAAAATTGAAGAGCATTTAATTAATGGAAAAAAGAAAAAAGTATTGGTTCAAAGAAAAGGAAGCACCAGGGGATTCGGCCCAGGAAGAATTGAAGTTCCAGAAAAATACAGAAAAGTTGGGCAACCGGTTTTAATCGGCGGAAGCATGGGAACAAATTCATTTATTTTAAAAGGAACTGAAAAGGCGATGAATGAAACTTTCGGCTCCACAATTCACGGAGCAGGAAGAACCAAGTCAAGAACCCAGGCAAAAAAAGAATTAACTGCAGGGGAAATTGTAAGGGATTTGGAAAGAAAAGGAATTATTGTTAAAGGGCATTCATTTAATGGAATTGCCGAAGAGGCCCCTGATGCATACAAAAATGTTTTAGAGGTGGTTGAAGTAGTGCATAAATCAGGGATTTCAGAAAAAGTGGCAAAATTAAGGCCATTGATTTGCATTAAGGGATAATGAAATTAAGAATAAAAAATTAAAAAAACAAGAAAGTAAATTGAATTAAAAAAATCAAAGAAAACAATTAAATAATAAGAAAAGAATTAATTAAATTGAATTCAGATAAAAAAATTAATTTCAGGAAATTGAATTAAATGAATAAGAAAATTTTTTTAGGACTTTTAATTCTTTTATCTTTAATATTATTAATCAATGTGTATTCAACTGCATTCAATTCAGACATTGGATTCACTAAATTTTATATGTTTGATTCAGAAAATGCAGAACAAACAGAAGAATACTTTTTTTCATCTGATGCAGTTCCAACACTTAAAATGGAATTCAGCCAAAGTGTAAATTACAGAATTGAATTAATGGATTCAGAAACAAGGGAAATACTTGAAACAGTGAGCACAGTTAATCCATCAAAAGAAGGGGAAAAATCATTTGACAAGGGCCAGGGAAATTACACAATACGAGTTACCCTTAATCCAGGAGGAAATGAAACAATCAGAGAAACAGGGTTTGCCGTGGTTTCAAACCCAAAAAGAATCTCAATCCCGGAAACCGATTTTTTGCTTGTATTAGCGCTTTTGCTGGCAATAACAGCCATAATTAACTGATTTCAGTTAATTAGTAAGCTTTATATACTTGTTCGGGATATTATTACTATAGAGTAGTTAATCTGGTGGGGAAATGGACTTTAAATATTT
This sequence comes from Candidatus Iainarchaeum sp., assembly GCA_043817715.1. Taxonomy (GTDB): domain Archaea; phylum Iainarchaeota; class Iainarchaeia; order Iainarchaeales; family JAFGBZ01; genus JAFGBZ01. Next base: position 2,093 of record JBDRGO010000044.1, read on the forward strand.
GATTGTTTTGGGGTTATTGCTTGCATTCAGTGCAGGCGTGTTTGCTGATTTTTATTTGGGTTATTATGATAACGGATTAAGCGTTGAGTATTGGGAAGGCGGAAACTGGAGCATTGCATCAGGCTATCCTTATGATTTTTATTACAGCAACTGGTATTACACTGATTCTCAATGGAGGGTTTGGAACGGGGCAAATTATTACTATTATCCTGCCGGCTGGTATGATTATTCTTATTTTGGATCAAGTTATACTGACGGAGCATGGGATTTTGACCCTTATGGTGGATATTATTATTCTTCTAATTATTATTACTATAATGGCTACTGGGATTATTACCCCAATTGGCAGGCATATTATGCTCCTGCTTATTACGGATATTACCCGGGAAATTACAGTTATGGATATTATGGTTATCCAAGCAATTACAATTATTCAGGGAATTACGGATACAATTACAATGGCTATGGATATTATTCAGGAAACTATGGATACTCTGATTCCGATGGCGCGTTTAATTCAGGCGACGGAATCGGAAACGGATACAGATATGAACAGGACTCTGACTGCGATAAAATAAGCGTTTCAGCAGGATATGTTTCATTGAATGAAAACCAAACAAAAGAATTTAATTTCACAGCAAGCAATTATGAGGAATTTGGTTTTGAAGTGAATGAAGTTTCCCTGTATATTGATTCATTTAATTTATCAAAAGAAAAAATTTCTTTTGATGATGAAATTAAAGCAAACAAAAGCGGAAAAATTAATGTAAAAATTTCCGCAGAAAACAATTCTACAGGCGAGAATGCTTCCGCAGTATTAAGAATTTATGGAAATTTTGCAGATGGAACCTCATGCAATGCGGAAAAAGAATTTACTATTAGATTGAATGGAACTGGTTCAGGAAATTCAAATAATAATTCAGGAAATTCAAATTCAGGCTATTATAATTCAGCCCAGGAAATGCCTGATTATGGCTATATTCCTAAAAGCACCTGGAATGAAGCCCCTTATTCAGGGGAATTTGAAGGAGAAGAAAATAATCGGGAAAAAACCAAATCAAAAATTTATCCTACATCAGATTTAATTTCATTAAGCTTTTCTCCGGGAATGAATGTTTATTCAGGAAGCAATGCATCAAAAACATTTTATTTAAGGAACCAGTCAAATTCAGCGCTTCAATTGGAAGGAATTATAATTGAGCCTTATGGAAATAAATTCAATGCAATGGCGGAATTAAATGATTATTTTGTCCCTGCAAAAGGATATGGCGGAATTAAAATTGAATTAAGCGCGGACATTGCTTCAAAAGCAAGCACTGAAACTGCATTAATTACTGTTTATGGTTATTTTAAGGAAGAGGGAGAAAGCTTTTCAATTTCAAGGGAATTGCCTGTAAAAATTCTTGCCAAAGAAAAAGCAGAATTTTCAGAAAAAACATCACAGGATTTTTCAGAAGAAACAGAATTCTTTGAATTAACTGTTCCAAAGAATTTGGCTGTTGAAGATGAAAAGGATTTCGCAGTATATATTTCAAATCCATACAATAAACCTGCAGTAATTTACCTGAATGCAGAAAATGCTGAATTAAATAAAACAAAAATTACAGTTGAAGCAAATTCAGATATTGCGGAAATCATAAGAATTTCCAATGTTTCAGAAAACACAAGACTTGAGTATTCAATTAGAATTCCCGGGATTTATATGCAGAAAAAATTCACTGAAGTGATTTTTATTGAACCGAATGAAATTGAAGCAAATGCCGAAACAGAAGAACAGGAAAACGCTCCTGCATTAATTAATTCAGAAGCGCAGGAAAATGAATCAGATTCAAATAACTCAGATTTTTCAAATCCCACAGGATTCATTCCATTACCTGAAAATGCAGTGAATTTCGGATTAATTGCATTAATCCTTGCATTAGGCTATGTGATTTATTCAAAAACAAAGAAATAAATAAAGCAAAAACATTATTGTTTCAAAGAATAATATTATTTAAGTGACTCTTAATGAGACCAATACATAAACTGCCGATTATATTAATGAGACCAATACATAAACTGCCGATTATAGGAAGATTTTTTAAAAAACCAACAGAAGTTAAAAAACCAGAAGAGAAAATCGCAGAGCCTGAAACAAATAATATTTCTCCTGCAGCAAAACCACTTACTGAAACAGAAAGAAACGCCGCAATGAAAAGATATGTTGAACCAAAACAGATGAAGCCGGATGTAAAGCCAGGGGAAGGAATTGGCCTTTGGGGCACTGGTGCTTCATCTGCTTGGAATGATGCGGTAATTAAAAAAATTTCATATGGACAACAAGTTCCCAATTCAAGAAAAAGGACAATCAATTTTGTTTTTGAATCAGAAGACAAAAAATACACTTTTCCAAGAGAAATTGAAATGACAATAGGGACTCCGTCCCTATAACCCTGAGTTTGCTCTGCGGGTCTTCGTTTTGAACTCAGACCGCGCAGTATCAAAGACTGTCAACATCTTGTACTACTTCAATATTGTGATGTTTGGCTTGGTTTTCAATGT
>JBDRGO010000045.1:0-23554 GCA_043817715.1 Candidatus Iainarchaeum sp.
TAACAGGAGATTATTCCAAGGCAAGAAAAGCTTTTGGATTCAATCCAAAAACAAGGTTCAAAGAAATAGTCAAAATAATGGTTGAACATGACTTAAAGCAGGCAAAAAAAGAATTAAAAGAAAAACCCCGGAAAACAGGCTAATTCCTTTCAGCGAGTCTGAAAATTAATTTATTTTCACTGAATTAATTAATTCATTGAATTAATCAGTTTATCAAATTAATCAGTTTATCAAATTAATTAGCCTTCAAACAGGCAGAAAACAGATTCCGTTTTCCTTTAATTTCTTCCGTTGCATGTCTTTTATATGAATGTCCCGTTTTTATCGGCCTTGTTTTCAGGAAAAAAAAAGAAATCTGAACAGATTGAATTAAGTGAACTGGAAACCCGCTTGATGGAAGAGGAAAAAAAGCGGTTTCAGGAATTTGAAAAACAGGCTTTTTCTATTTTTGCACAAATAAAGCATCTGCTGAAAGAAATCAATTCAATGGCAAAGGCATTGGATGAAATTGAATTAAAAAGAGAGGGAAGGGTTCAGAAAATTCTTTCAACAAGCAAAACTGATTTTGTAAGGCAGATTAATTCACTGGCAACAAAACTTGAGCCTCCTGCAAAGCATTCCTTTAATGAATTGAAGGATTATGCATTCAGTTCAGAAAAACTGCTTGAACAGGAATTAATTAAGTACAGAAAAACAATTGCATTGGCAGGTTTTGGCGCAGGAAACGAGGTAAAAGAAATCGGAAAAAATTTCAGCGAATTAATGCAGGCACTGCAGCAACTTCAGAAAAATGTGGCTGAATCAAAATTAATTGAAATAAGCCTGCTGAAGGATAAAATAAATGAATTTCATGAAGCCGAAAAACAGGCTGATGCAAAAAAAGAAGAGCAGAGAAAAAATTTAAGGGAAATTAAATTAAATGAAAGCAGTTTAATGGATGAAAGAAGAAATCTTTTAATGATTGAAAGTTCCCCTGAAGCGGCAAATCTGAAGGACTTGCTGCAAAAAATTGATTTGCTTGAAAGCCAAAGAAAAGAAATTGAGTCAAAGGCAGGAACATTGGTTTTCAGGGCGGAAAAACCACTGCATAAAATGGAGAAATTAATCAAGGCAGGAAGATTTATTCCTGAAAATTATTCCTTAAATGAATTAAATAACTGGCTTTTCAAGGCAGGAAAAGCAATTAAACTGGACCAGAAAGGGGAAAAAATAAAGAAAGCTTGCAGTGACTGCTTAAGCGCAATAGAGCATGGAGAGCTTTCCGCAAAATCTGAAAAAGAAAAAATGAAATGGATTACTGAACTGAAGGAAATAAATTCAGTTGATTTTTTCGGGGAATTTTTCTGGAACATTAATTCAATTGAATCAAAAAAGAACTTCCTTTCAAGCGAGCTTGAAAAAAATTCATTGAATGAAAAAATAAGGAAGCAGAAAAAAGAAATTCAATTAATTGAAAACAAATTAACTGAACTGAATTCATCCAAGGAAATGTTGGAAAAATCGACGAATGAATCAAATGAAAAATTACTGCATTTGAAAAAGCAGATTGAAAAAATTTATTCTGATTCATTTAATGCAGTTCAGTTGATGTGAATTGAAATTAAAAGAAAACAAAAAGGAATGAAATTAAATAGGATTTTATTTTTCTTCCCATTCCTTTATTTTCATTAAAATATAATTGTTTCCGTATTTTTCAACTGGGATTTTTTCCGCATCAAACAATATTTTGTATCCAATGCGGTTAATTACATTAGTTGAATCAAAGCTGATTTTATGGCTTCTTTTTTCCATTAAGCCAAATATGCTGGAAAGGCTTTTTGAAGGCCCGATTAATTTAAGGTAATAGTCATTTTCCTGAGCCCGTGAATTCCATTCTTTTTTTATGTAAAAGTAATCATTTCTTCCTGCCTTAATTAAATAATACTGAAGTTCTTCTTTTGAATCTGCAAAGCTCAGGCTTTCCCTTAACAGGTCTTTTTCCGAAGGCATTATGAAAGCCAATTTGATGTGCCTTTCTTGGCCATTTGAATTTTCGTTTTTTATTGCAAAATCTTCCGGGTTAAGGCTTCCTTTTACATGCAGTTCATATTTTGGAATCCACATTATGTCCTGATAATCGTCTTTATCCGAAATAAAACTGGTTGTTTTGAATATTCCATTTATTCCCCGTGAATTCATCGGATTGAATGCTCCCCCCGAATTATTACTGAATTCAGATGGATCAATTACATTTCCCACCATTCTATAAAGCACAAAGTCGTCTTTGGTCCAGGGATTGCTTGGATTCCATTCTCTTGTTGGAAGGAATACTGCTGCATCCTTATGCAGGCTTGCAGTAGTCATTGGCACTGCAGGCAATCCTAAAGACCTTAAAATCGCAATCTGGACTCTTGCACCTGTATCGCATATTCCATAATGGTTTGGATCAAGAAGGTTTTCTTTAGTGCTTGGAACATAATCAATTAAATTGTCCATATATCCTCCGTCTGAGTCAAATATGTCATTAACCAAATAGTCTGCATAATTGAATGAATATCCCTGATAGTTATTGTTGTTTGGAATTCCCGCATAAATCACTTCAGACAGCTTCATTATATCATAAATGCTTATGCCATAATCAGGATTATTGATTAATTCCACAACATAATTTCTTAGCTGGCGCATTGTCATCGATGTTTTTTTTCCGTCTTTATAGAAATCAAATTGATAATTATCTTTAAAGTATTCCACATCAAATTTTTCTCCGTCCTGCAGATAAATTTTCAGTTCTTCCGGCCACTGCAAATCATTTGCAGGCATGGAAATTGTTTTAGACAATTCAATTGCTTCTTCCGGAGAAAGCTCGGCCCAGTCTGCTTCCGCATATTCTTCCGGATCCTTAATCAGGTACTTTCTTTTAATTACAAGCTCTTCATTTGGAGAAATTTCTCCATGCAAATCAACCCATAAATTTGGCGAAATTGTATTCAATGCCTCTCCTTCCCTGTCAAGCCTTACATTGCCGAAATCTTCTTTGATTAAACCGCCCTTGTTTTCAATTATTGTATAGCCAAAAGCAAATTCATTGTAATATTCAATAGGCAAAGGTGTTGCAAATTCAAATTCTCCTTGATGTCTTTTTGAATTGGTTAAATGCCATTGAATAGTGGTATGGTCTTTTGTAGTAAAAGGCATCCAGTAAAAAATCACTTTATCGCTTTTTTTTCTTATTTGCGCCCTGTTATTTTTATAAATCGCCTCAACTTCCAATTGATAGTTTCCTTCCATAACAAGGTCGCATGAATCCTTAGAAAAATGATAATTTGTTTCTTTAAGAATTAAATCAGGATATGAATGGTATTCTCTTCCATTAATGGTAAAAATCAAATCATAGCTTTCAAGAGAATAGCCTGCAGGAACCGGAATTTCACTCCATTTAAAATCAAATCCATCCCCATAAATGCAGTCCTGTGAATTAATTACGCCTTTGTTTTCAGGAAAAAAAATCACTGGTTTTTCTTCGCCCCTATACTGACTTAGCATTTGCCCGCCACTTGTAAGAATATTAATTATAAATAAACTGTCTTCAGCAGTTGTTAAAGTAAAATTTTTTCCAAGTGAACTCGGCAGATTGGAATAAGCGTCCTTTGTGTTGATTAAGGTAAAGTCAATTATTGCAAATGCATTCAATGAAAGCATTAAAGCAAATAATACAACAAACAATTTTTTTGAATCCATAAAATCACCATAAATATATTAAATCACGGAGAATATTTATACAATTATTAAGTAAAGAACTATTTAATGATAATGGATTAATTGGCGGTGTAGAAATCCTCAAATTTGAATTTTAAATTGATTTAAATTTGCAAAGCAAATTTAAAGCTTTAAATTTCTGCAAGAAATTTAAATTGCTTTGAATTTCTGAATAAATGAATTTTATGAATTGAATTTTTATTCTTTATAAAGAATTTCTACAAAGCCGGATTAATTGGTTATTGGCTTTATTCGGCAATTATTGAAACAGCCAATAAATTTTGCAATAATTCATTTTGCAATTGTTGACATATCTCCTGTGTCCTGCCCTAATTCTTTTGCCTTCAATAATCTTCGCATTATTTTTCCTGACTGGGTTTTTGGCAGTGAATCAACAAACTCAATTTCTTTTGGGTATGCATGCCCTGCATAATTTTTTTTCACATGCATTTGAAGCGCTTTAGCAAGCGCATCGCTTTTTTTGAATCCTTTTTTTAATACCACAAATGCCTTAATTATTTCCCCTTTAATTGCGTCTGGTTTTCCTATTACCCCTGCTTCCAATACTGAAGGATGAGAAATCAGTGCCGATTCAACTTCAAACGGCCCGACTCTTTCGCCTGAAGTTTTTATTATGTCGTCTCCTCTTCCGACAAACCAGAAATAATTGTCCTTGTCTTTCATTGCTTTGTCTCCGGTTAAATACCATTTTTTTAAAAAATATTTTTTATAGCGTTTTTTTTGCTTCCAGATTGTTTTCATTATTCCCGGCCAGTTCGGCTTTAATGCAAGGTCTCCTTCTTTTCCTGTTTTAAGTTCTTTTCCTTTTTCATCAATTATTGCGGCATAAATTCCAGGAAAAGGCTTTCCCATGCTTCCTGGGCGGATATTCATTGAGGCATAATTTGCAATAACTATTCCTCCTGTTTCAGTCTGCCAGTAATTGTCATGGAAAGGCAGGCCGATTGAATTAATTGCCCATTTGATTGGTTCGGGATTTAATGGTTCTCCGACAGAACACAAATAACGCAGTGAGCTTAAGTCATATTTTTTTACTGCTTCTTTTCCTGCCCCCATCAATAACCTTACTGCTGTTGGGGCAGTATACCAAATATTGACGCTGTGCTTTTCAATCAAGGAATACCATTTTTCTGCATCAAACCTTCCTGCATAAACAAGAGAAGTTGCTCCATTGGACCAGATGCCAAGCATGCCATATGCAATTCCTGTAACCCATCCAGGGTCTGCAGTGCACCAGTAAACATCAGTGTCATGCACATCCAGAACCCATTTCGCAGTCAAATGCTCATATAAAGCTGAACGATGTGCATGCATTACTCCTTTTGGCTTTCCTGTTGTCCCTGAAGTATAAAGCATGAATGCATAATCCTTCTGGTTCATTTTTACTGCAGTGAATTCATCGCTTGCCTGCTCAAGTTCCTTTTGGAAATCAATTTCTTTTCTTTTTTTATCAGGCTTGTCAACAATAAAAACATGCTTTAAGTTTGGAAGCTTATGCTTTATTTCATTCACTCTTTTAACTAAATTTGAATCAGTAATTATTGCAACTGCTTCGCTGTTTTCCAGCCTGTCATAAATTGCATCAGGCCCGAAAGCGCAGAACATTGTCCCTGCAATTGCGCCATATTTAATTGTTCCAAGATAAGAAAAATAAAGTTCCGGAATTCTTTCCAGAAGAAAGAAAACCCTTTGGCCTTTTTTTATTTTGAATTTTTTTAATACATTCGCAAATTTGTTTGATAATTCATGCATTTCCCTGAAAGTGAATTTTTTTTCTGTTCCTTCCCCGCTTTCCCAGATTAATGCAACCTTGTTTTCCCTTACTGTGCCAATATGCTTGTCAATTGAATTTGAAGCAGTATTCAATTTGTTTTTTCCCAGCCACTGGATTTCTTTTTCATAATTTTTCCATTTAAATCCCTTAACCGCTTTTTTATAATCAGTTAAATTGAATTTAAATTTTGTTTTGCGTTTTTTTATTTCCTTCAAATATATCCCTCTTCACAGCGCTTATTTCTTTTTTTCAAAGAACTCAATCAGCACAAGCAATGCATAAGTCAATCCAACAGAATTAAGCAGAATAAATACAATGCTTGAAATGAGTTCATCTTCAACCAATAGGCTCAGTTCATATCCGATTCCTGAAATCAAATAAAAAACCATGAAAACAATCAGGAACAATGCAATTCCTGTAAAAAACTGCTTTGAAGTGAATTTCCAGCTCAGCTGAATTGCTTTTTTTGCATTCGGCTCCCTTACCAGTGCCACCGGAATGAAAACAAATTTGTATGCAATAAGCAGGCCAAAAAAGCCCAGCGCAAAAAACAGGATTAAAAAAAACAGGAACAATAATTCAGAATCGAATGCCGATGCAATCCATAAAAGCAGAAACAATGCAGTGAAATAAATTAATGCAGTGCAGAAATAAAAAATTCCCAATCCCAAATGTTTTTTCCATAAATCAAGTGAATTTATTACTGCCTTTATTGAAGGAATATCCTCAATTAATGCAATAGCCATTGAATTGTAAAGCCAGCTGAATAAAAACAATGAAAAAAGCAATTGAAGCAGCAAAGCAAAAAGTTCAAAAGGGTAATTCATCAGAAGAAAAAAAGGAATGAATTCAAAACTCAAATCAACTGCGGGAAACAAAAAGAAAACAAACAATTCAAGGAATGAATCTAAAACAAGCCATAAAGCCAGAAACTGAATGACAAAGAAAAACGCGGAAAGCAAAACCAGCAAAGGCCTTTTAATCAATTCAGTTAATCCTGCCTGCAATGACTTAAACATACTTTAAATAAAACCAAAAGATATTTATTAACCTTTCTGATATAAGTAATTCATCAAATAGCAAATAAGTGATTGAATGCCTATTAGTGAATCAGAAAAAAAATTTCTTGAAGCAAAAGCAGAGCATTATTTTGACGCAAGGGAATTTCTTTTAAAAACAATTGATGAAAGCATAGAATCAGGCAAATTAAATCTGAAACTGGGAAAACTGTCCGGAATTACGCAAAAAAAATCACTGCTTAATTAATTCCTGTTTTAAATAGGCATAAAAAAAACATGGGCTCAAAATATGCGACAATAATAGGCGAATTAAGAAGGGCTGCCCTTACGGGAGAATTAAATCCTGAAGCAATAAAAGAAATTAAAGCAGAATTAGCGCGTGTAAAAGGACTGCATTTAGAAGCAGCCAAAATTGGAGACAGAATAAACGCATTCGAGTTAGGCGCCAGAATCATGTCCCTAAGAACATCTTTAAAAAAGCCAAAATAAGGCGGTGTTTTTTCCTTTATTAACTTTTCGATTTGAATTTTCACATCCGAGTTTTTAAATGCTTTCAAATCAGAAGTAATAATTCAAGTGATGAATTATGAATGTTCCTAAAGAAAAAAAATTGTACTGCAAAAAATGCAAAAAGCATACAAGCCATAAAATGAAATTATTCAAGTCAGGAAGCCCAAGAAAAATGGCTAAAGGAACAAGGTCAAATATCAGAAAACACAAAAAAGGCTACGGCGGAAGGGCAAAATTCATCGCAACAGTTAAAAAACAAAATAAGAAACCGACATTCTTATGCGAATGCACTGACTGCAAAGCCAAATGTTATTATGTTATTCCAAAGAGAATGAAGAAAATTGAAATAACGGCAAAAGCCTGATTTTTTATTTCTCAATTTTTCCTTTTTTTATTTGGGTAATTCTCTTCAATTTTGTAGTTAATTCCGCTTCATTAAATATTATTTCAAAAAAATGAAAGAAACTTCTTCCAAAGACAACTTCTTCATTTTCCCATTCCTGGTCTGGAACTGTGCAAGAAATTATTTTCCTAAATGTTTGGCTCCCTTTGCCAACAATCAGGCCAATTTTTGATTCCCAAACCTTGAATTTGCCTGTCCAACTGTCTGCCTCATTTAAGTTTTCAAGCTTTAATTCAAGCGCTTCTGCAATGCCTTTTGGAATAAAAATATCTGTAGCTCCTGAATCCAATAATGCGACTGTTTCAATTCTCTTGCCTTCATTGAAAAGAATTATAGGAATTTTGGGAAAATATTTTTTTCTGTTTTCAAAAATTTCTTTCCTGTATTTAAAAGAAAGCACCATAAAACTACCAGATTAAGATTTCTTTTAAGGGAACTTTTGCAATAAAAGGCACTACTGCAGGGTATTTTTCTTTTGCTTCTTTCATTAATGTTTTTACATTTTTGTTGTGGGCTATTACTTTTTTATTTATTACAGCTATCCATTGCCCAGCATATTTTGATAAATTTGCATTGGCATAAAAATTAGAATAAGTTTCATTTATTCCCATGCTTAAAACCTATTTAAATATGTCCCTAAGTTATTAATAAAATTACCATTATCTTTAAATATTCGCCTAACCAATTAATTAACATGAAAGCAAATAATCCGATTTTGTTAATTGTGTTGCAGTCGCAGGGAATTGAATATAATGAATTGCTTAATCGTTTGACTGCAAGTTATTCTTCAATTAATTCTGCTCGTGCTGCGCTTTCCCGTGCCTTAAAGGACTTAAGCGTTTTAGGGTTGATTGTAAGGAAAGAAAACAAGGTTTTTGCAACTGATAAGGCGCAGGTATTGGTTCAGTCTGAAATGAAGAATAAATTAATTGCAAAATTAAATGAATTAATTAATTCAAGGAATAATGTGAAGGAAATTGATTCAATTGTTCAGCAGATGCAGGTATTGATTGAAAGGTCAAAAAATGATTCTGCTTTATTAAAAGTTGCCAGAAGCTCCACTAGTTTTTCGCTGAATAATTTAAGGGAAACCAATTCAAAACTGGAAAAAGAAATAAATCATTTGAATTATTTGAAGGGAATTTTTGAATTACAGATTAATTCCTTGCAGGAAATGGATTTTGATGATTTGATTGAATTTGAATTCGGTTTGGAAGCAGTTAAAAAAATTGAATCTGTTTTAAAAGAAAGCCAGCTGAATGAAGTAAGCGTTGAATTTTCTTCAAATGAATTAAAGGAAAAAATCCTCGGACAGGAAAAAGCAAAGTCATTCAAGTCAGGCATTCCGTTGGATGAGGCAATTGAATTAATGAAAAAAATAATTGAATTAAATGAAAAAGACAAAACAGTTTTCTTTGCCTCCCCGATAAAAATCGAATTCATGAATAAAAAAATTATTTTGAAAGGCCCTTACAGCAAAATAGGGAAAAAATAAGTTCGTTAAAACAAAAATTTCAGCAAAAGAAATGTTTAAAAAAAGAAAGAAGAAAATAGTATTAAGAGTAATGATTTGAAATGAACCGGAAGCTACCCCCGATTTTCTAATTTATTAAATAATAGAGGCATAAACTTGTCAATTATCTTTTCGAATTTTGCCTTTGAACACAAAACAAACCTAAAAATAGCTTTAATTGGCATGTATGGAGGAATGTGGCGAGAATACAATCCAGGCTGTTTCTTAGTCGGATATAAAACATATATTGAATTGAAGAAAAGACTGCCTACTGCGGAAATTGACTTATATGCCATTGACAATAAACTATCAGGAAAAAAAATAATTAAAGAAAACAAATTCGGGCATTTAGAACTAAATTTTTTTTCAAAAGAAAAACAAATTGATTTATTGGACAACACACTAGTAAATTACGATGCCATAGTCCTTGGGGGCGACATAGTCTGGGGCGGGGATGATGTGGTAGAAGATAACGAAATTTTTTTTGTAAATTCGCCAAAATTTTTAAGCCTCAACCGCCCGAAAGTCCTAGTCAACTGTGTACATACATTTTATGACGAAAACAGTATAATTCCAGTCAAAGAAAAATTCATCAAAGCATGTGCCAGAGCAACATACATCTCAATCAGAACAAAATCTATCCAAAAGAGATTAAAAAAAATAGGAATTACCAAAGAAATAAATCATGTACCAGACATTGTTTTGGATTTGGAAATGAACAACTTCAAAGATTTTCCGTTGAATAAAAACACCAAAAAAACTAAAATAGGCATATCCATAAGGGCAAAATTAAAAGAAGATTTAATTCAAGCATTGCATTCAATGGATTTAAACAACTATGAAGTGTTTTTTTATCCGTGGAGCAAACAATACAGCAATCTTGAAACAGTATTGGCGGTAAAAAAAGAATTTGGAAATAAATTCAATTACTTGGAAAAATACCTTAATCCACTTGAGAGCTACAAATTAATACAAAATTTTGACATTTCAATCAATGACACATTCCACGGAACAATAGCAGCCATTATTCAAAAGATTTCATTCATCTCCATTGACATTGAACCCGAACTTACCTCCCGCAAAGACCAATTACTTGAATCCCTTAATATAAATAAAGAAAGAAACATACGCATTAGATATAATTGCCAAGACAACGCATACATTCTTGCAAGAGAAATAAACAAATTACTCGCAAAAAAATTTAAACAAAACAATAAACCGCTTAATAAAGCAAGAAAATCAATAAATAAACATTTTGATAAAATGGCAGAAATCATAAGAAATTCAAGAGAACAATAAAGAACCAAAAAATATAAACCAAAAGTCCTTTGCTTCAAACCAAACATAATCTTTTGCAGTGAATGCAATAATAAAATTAGATTTCAGTAAAACAGAATGAATTTCTTCATTCCACTGAAACATTTATTTCTTGCCCGATTTCAAGTTCTTCTTTTGTCACGCCTGCAAAGTAACCGCTCATTAAAGTGCCTTTTTTTGCTATTGAGCCGTTTTTTGATTCAACATCCCTTAAGCAGAATTCAATTCCGTTAATGCAGCCCTTCATTGTATTTGCGGCAATGCCTTCAACAACTTCCGCAATGACATATACATCAGGGACATTAAAGAATTCCGATGTTTTCCTTATTTTTAATACGCCGTTTTTCTGCTTTAAATCAATTGCAGGGGTTCTTACTCCACTATAAGCAATTTTTCGGGAGTATTGCTCTGCAATGCCTGTTTTTCTTGGATATTGTTCAGTCATTCCTGTAGCGCTTCCATAGCCAAATGTTAATGTAATTAAACTCATTTTTTTATTCACCTGTTCGAAGTACTTTAATTAAATTATATTGAACTAATTATTGGTTGGCTTTTCGGAAACCAAACCACATACATATACATAACTTAGGATTTTTAATCCTTTTGCATTTATTTTAGGTTTATTGCATGAATTAAAGGGATTTTATTGGCTGCAAAAATAATTCGCCTGCGTTTCAAGGACTTTAAGTCATTTAAAAAAGCAAATATTCCTTTGCATGAAGGATTTACTTCAATTGCGGGAGCAAATGCAAGCGGAAAAAGCAATATTTTTGATGGTTTATTGTTTGTAATGGGAATTACTTCCCTTAAAATGCTTAGGGCTTCAAGATTAACTGATTTAGTGCACCATAATTCAAGTGAAGGCTATGCAAAAGTTGAAATTGATTTAGTTAATGACGGCAATGAATGGACTATTGCAAGAATGATTGACAGGCAGGGAAAATCAGTTTACCGGATTAATGGAAAACGCAGGACTTTAGGAGAAGTTTCAGAATTATTGGGTTCAATGAAAATCAATCCTTTTGGGCATAATTTTGTTGTACAAGGCGACGTCACAAAAATCATTGAAATGAATTCCAAGCAAAGAAGGGAATTAATTGATGAGGTTGCGGGATTAAGCGAATTTGAGGAAAAGAAAAATGAAGCATTGAAAAAACTTGATACTGTTGACAAAAGAATCAAGGATACAATGCTTGTTTTGACTGAAAGGGGAAATTATCTTGCCGAGCTGGAGAAAGAAAAGCTTGCGGCGGAAAAATTCAATGCATTAAAGGAGGAAATGTCTTCTGCAAAGGCGGCAATTTTATCTGAAGAAATAAAAAAAATCAGGGCAGAGCTGGTTGGAGCGGAAAAGAAAAGAACTGAATTAATGCATAAAATTGAGAGGCTGGAAAAAGAAAAAGAGGATTTGAACCTGCAGGAAAAAGAAACAGAGCAGAAAATTTCTGATTTAACTGATAAACTGATTTCTTCTTCAAGGGAAACTTTTTCAGGAATAGGAAAAGAAGTCGAGGAACTGAAGGCAAAGCAGAGGTTTTTGAAGGAAAAAATTTCTTCAATTGAGTCAAAAATTTATTCAATTAATTCAAGAATTTCCTTAATTCATGAAAAGAAAAAGCAGTTGAATTCAAGCAAATCAGACTTAATGGAAAGAGAAAAGAAATTGAATTCAGGAGTAGAGGAATTAATCAAATCATTTAATTCTGTTTCTGGTGCAGTTGATAAAAAAACTTCTTTTTCTGTTCCTGCACTGAAAAAAATAAATGAATTGGAGGAAAAATTAAAGGATTTCAATTCAGCACTGAATTCAAAAAAGGAACTGCTTTCAGGCGCACAGTCGGCGGTTAAAGTAAATGAAAATGAATTGAATTCACTTAATGAAAGATTGATTGAATTAAGCAGGGAAAAGGAAGGCATTTCAGTTAAATTACAGGAAAAGAAAAATTATTCAATTGAACTGGATTCATTGAAGAAAAAGGAAATTCCTGAAGCATTGGAAAAAGCAAGGGAAAGAATCAGTTCAGTAAATGACCTTATAAGCGCGAAAAAAGCCAGAAAGGATTCATTGAATGAAGAACTAATGAAATTAAGCCAGTCAGCCGGCGCCTGCCCTGTATGCGACACTGAATTAAAGAAGGAAAGAAAGGAAAAAATTTCTGCAAAAAAAGAAAGTTCAATAAAGGAATATGAAAAAGAAATTTCCGCACTGGAAAAGGAAAGGCAGGGATTAAAGGAAAAATTATCCGGGCTTGAAACGCAGTTCAGTTCATTGAATGAACTGAAATTTAAATTAAATTCTTTTGTGCATTTTGAAAAGGCATTTGATGAGCTGAATGAAAAAATTTCAAAAATAAATTCATTAAAAAAAGAAATTTCCCTGGATGAACTGAAAAAAAAGGAAAATGAATTATTGGCTGCGGTAAGTTCTTTGTCTGGCAATGCAGGCGCAGCCGAAAAAGAGCTTAATGAACTGCGTAAATCAACAGGGGTTTCTGATTTAAATGAATTAATGCAGAAAAGAAATGAATTAAGTGAAAAAATCAATTCAAAAAAAGTTGAACTGGCAGGCATTCAGGCTGAATTAAGCAAAGGCATTGCAAGGGAATTGAATTCATTGGAAGAAGAAGAAAAGGAACTGAAAAAAGAAAAAGAAAATTCGGCAAATAACCTGGCTAATTCAAGCAAGGAAATTGAATCAAATGAAAAACTTCTTAAAGAAAAAGAAATTGACCTGGAAGCAAGCTCCAAGGCAAACCAGTTAATGGAAGAAGAAAAGCAGAGATTAACTGTTAAATTAAAGAATCTTGATTCAAAGAAAATTGAATCAGAGAAAAAAATTGATTTAACTGAAAAGGAACTGAATGAATTCAATTTAACCCAAAGCAAAAATGAGGTAAGGATTGTTGACCTTGAGCAGGAATTTGAGGCATACAAGGAAATGCCGATAGTCAAATTTGATTCAATCCAGGATTTAAAGGCAAGGATTCCGCAGATTGAAAAAGAAATCAAAGCATTGGGCGCAATTAATATGCGTGCACTGGAAAGCTTTGGCGAATACAGGAAAGAAGTTGAAGAAGTAAGAAATAAGGCGGAAAAGCTTGATATGGAAAGAAAATCAATAATGGATTTAATTGACAAAATTGATGTAAAAAAACTTAATATTTTTATGGAATTTTTTTCAAAAGTGAATTCAAGGTTCAAGGAACTGTATTATTCTTTTTTTGAAGGCGAAGGAAAGCTGGAATTAACTGATGCAGTGAATCCATTGGATGGAGGGTTAAGCATTCAGGCAAAATATGAAGGCGAAACAATGAAGCATTTGGATGCCATGAGCGGAGGAGAAAAAACACTGACTGCGCTTGCTTTCTTGTTTGCACTGCAGTCAGTTGAGCCTGCGCCAATATATGTTTTTGATGAGGCAGACGCAGCACTGGATAAATCTAATTCAATTAAAATCGGAAAATTAATTAAAGAAATTTCCAAGGGCTCGCAGTTCATTTCCATTACCCATAACGATGAAATAATCAAGATGGCTGACCAGATAATCGGGGTTGCATTAAACAAGCAGAAAAGCTCGGTTATCGGGTTAAGGCTGAAGGGAAGGATTGAAGGCGCAAATATGGCTGAAGAAATTGAAAAACAAGAAGAATCAGATGAAAACGAGGAAGAAACTGAAGGCGAAAATGAAAACGAAGAAAAAGAAAATGAAAACAAACCTGAACCCGCAAAAAATGAAAAATCTTATGTTTCTACTTTATAACCACTATTTAAATACTTTATTTAATTAAAATCATAAAACAAATAATTAAAACAAACAAAATTAAAAAAAATTAAAACAAAAAAATGAATGAATTGAATTTAAAAGTGGATTTATTGAATTAATATTGAATTAATTATGATTTATTGAATTAATTATATGTGTTTTTTTAAGTGATGAAAATGATTGAATTGTTTTTGATTGGAACAGGAATTCTAGGTTTGTTGTTTGTTTTATGGAAGGCAAGCGTTATTTTAAAGGAAAAAATCGGTTCAAAAGAAAGCGAAGAAATTTCTAATTACATTAAGGAAGGGGCTTTTGCTTACCTTAAAAAACAGTACTCTATTCTTGCGGTTGTGGTAATTGTTCTGGCAGTAATTGTCGGTTATTTAATTAATCCTTTTACAGGAATTGCATTAATTTTAGGCGCAATTAGTTCATCGCTTGCAGGATTAATCGGAATGTTTATTGCAACAAAAGCAAATGTCAGGACAGCAAATGCGGCAAGAACAGGAATTGAAAAAGCATTATCAATTGCATTCAATGCAGGCGCAGTAATGAGTGTTTCAGCTGCAGCAATCGGATTAATCGG
Organism: Candidatus Iainarchaeum sp.; assembly: GCA_043817715.1. Taxonomy (GTDB): domain Archaea; phylum Iainarchaeota; class Iainarchaeia; order Iainarchaeales; family JAFGBZ01; genus JAFGBZ01. The sequence continues at coordinate 14,642 of JBDRGO010000045.1, forward strand.
AGTAACTGCATTGTATTTGATTTTAAATGACATTTCAGTTGTTGCTGGCTTTGCTTTAGGCGCAAGCACTGTTGCATTGTTTGCAAGGGTTGGAGGCGGAATTTACACTAAAGCAGCTGATGTCGGCGCGGATTTGGTTGGAAAAGTTGAAGCAGGAATTCCTGAAGATGATCCAAGAAACCCTGCAGTAATTGCAGATAATGTTGGAGACAATGTTGGAGATGTTGCTGGCATGGGTGCAGATTTATTTGAATCATATGTTGGTTCAATTATTGCTGCAATGACTCTAGGATTATTGATTTTTTCAGGACCTGCAGTGCTTTTTCCGTTAATTGTTGCCGGATTAGGATTAATTGCTTCATTAATCGGCTCATTTTTCGTTAAAGCAGTTTCAGAGGAAAAAATCCATTCAGCATTAAAAAACGGATTATTCATTGCATCAATTTTAGTTATTGTTGCGGTTTATTTTGCTTCAAATATGTTTTTGCCTGAAACGCAGGCTTTTGGAGTTTTTTTGGCAATTGTTGTCGGAGTATTGGTTGGAGTAATTATCGGATTGGTTACTGAATATTATACTTCAGCAAAATATTCTCCTGTAAAAAATTTGTCTGAATCTGCTTTAACAGGGGCAGGGACAAATATTATTTCCGGTTTGGCTTTAGGTTATGAGTCAACAGCAATTCCTGTTTTTTTAATTGGAATAGGAATTTTTTTGTCTTATTATTTTGCAGGAATTTACGGCATTGCAATTGCCGGAGTCGGAATGCTTTCAACTTTAGGAATCAGTTTAGCAATTGATGCTTATGGACCAATAGCAGATAATGCCGGAGGCATTGCTGAAATGGCTGGTTTGGGCGCGGAAACCCGTAAAAGAACTGATGCATTGGATTCAGCGGGAAACACCACTGCTGCAATAGGCAAAGGCTTTGCAATTGGTTCTGCTGCATTGACTGCGCTTGCATTATTTGCCGCTTTTACCCAAGCAGCAGGAATTACAGTAATTGATTTGACTGTTCCAAATGTAATGATTGGATTATTGTTAGGCGGAATGGTTCCGTTTTTGTTTTCTTCAATGACTATGAGGGCAGTGGGAAATACCGCGCATACAATGATTGAAGAAGTAAGAAGGCAGTTCAGGGAAATCAAGGGATTAATGCAGGGAAAAGCCAAAGCCGATTATGCTAAATGCGTTGAAATTGCAACACAAGGCGCATTAAAGGAAATGGTTGTTCCTGGATTGATTGCTGTTTTGTTTCCAATGGCTGTCGGATTAACTTTAGGTGTGACTGCTTTAGGCGGTTTTTTGGCTGGTGCACTGGTTTCAGGAGTAACGTTAGCTGTTTCAATGGCGAATTCAGGCGGGGCATGGGATAATGCAAAGAAATTCATTGAAGCAGGAAATTTCGGAGGCAAAGGAAGCCCTGCACATAAGGCAGCAGTTGTAGGAGACACAGTTGGTGACCCTTTTAAGGATTGTTCGGGTCCATCTATCAACATATTAATTAAATTAATGACCATCATTTCATTGATTATAATTCCATTGCTTTTGTAAATTTTTGAGTAAGCTTTTTTTAATGCTTACTCTTAATTTCTTCCATTTTTTTTCTATTTCATTCCATTTTTTATTTTTGTTTTTGATAATGAACTTCATTTTTTTAATTTTTTCATTGTGATTACTTAAAGGCAATAACTTTTTTGCTAATTGAATAATTTCTTGTTTTTTACTTAATGAAAGATTATAAATATCTTTAGAGTATGTTCCGTAAGGGGTTTTGGTTCCTTTCTTTTTATCTAAATTTAATAGTAGGTTGATTTTTTCTTCTTTCATTTTTTTTTTAATTTGTTCAAGAATTATTTTATCACTTGTTCTAATTCTAAATAAAAATTTTACTCCTGTTTTATGGCTTTTTGCGATATTCCAATTTGCTTCACAGTCCATATAAGAAGAAAAGAAATTGTAAAAAGCTTCTTTGTTTTTTAATATTTCTGAATCGATTTTTTCAGGTTTTTTAATTAAAAAATTAAATGAATTGTGCAAATCTTCATAAATAAACCATTCATCTTGCCTTTCTTTGTTTTTAACTAAAGTAACACGTAATTCACCATATTTTTTGAATGCTTTTTTCAAAAAATTTATTTGAGCAGGGTGTGTTGTAGAAGTTTGAATTCTAATGCATATTCTTACCCATTTAGCATAAAAATCGCCTGCACGCATTCCTAAAAAATAGGCTTTTTCAATTAAATCACCTGAAAATTCTTTTTTAAATTTCTTTGTTAATGCTTCTGAAACCGTTTTTGTTTTGATACCTTGTTTTGTAAGTTTTTTTCTAATAGTTCTAGGATTAACTTCAAATATTTTTGCAATCTCTGCTGAAGATAAGTTTTTTTTCCAATAAAGGTCTTCTAAAACCTTTGAACTTATTTTTATTTCATTCATAATAAATCTAAATTGAAAATATTTTTAAATTTAATGAAAGGCACAAAAGGAACGTAATAAAGCGAATAATTAAATAAAGTTATTTCATTACTTTATCAGTGAATTTTTATGTTTGAAGGAATGCAAGGCGCAATTTATTTAATTATTGCAACTGTAATTATTGCAGGAGTTCTTTTCTGGATTTACCGGATACTGCAGCAGAACCTTAAAGAAGAAAATCAGGAAAAAAAAGCATAACAAGAAAGGAATGAATTGCGGAAATCGATGCATTAAGAAAGCATCTTGAAGAAAAATAATTTAAGTGAATTAAATGATTAAAAGAATTCATGGATTTGTTTCCGGTTCGGTGCAAGGGGTTTTTTTCAGGCTGCATACAACTCAAAAAGCAAATGAATTAGGTTTAACCGGATGGGTAAAGAATTTGCCTGATGGAAGGGTTGAATTTTTGGCTGAAGGAAAAGAAGAAAAATTAAATGAATTGATTTCTTTTTTGCATAAAGGAAGCCCTTCAGCAGAAGTGCATAAAGTTGAATTTGAATGGAAAAAAGCAACTAATGAATTCAAGGAATTCAAGACTGTTTATTGAATAAATTTAGAATTTGAAAGAGTTAAAATTTAATTCTTTTTTGGATTAATGTTTTTTTAATTCAATTTTTCTTTAATTCGGTTTCTTTTGATTTAATCCCTTTCATTTCTCCACTTTTAATTTTATTTCTTCCGCGAATTCGTTGGAACCGATGTTTGCAGTTACTTTTATTCGGTATTCACCTTCAAGTATTTTTTCTTCAAGAGGATTAATCAGTATTTTTATTTCCCTTTTTTCTTCCGGCGCCATTGATTCTGCCCTTCCGTTGTTTTGAACGCTTAAAATAATGTTTTTGGTTCCAAGCGCTTCAGCACTGATCGGGACATTTTCTGCATTGAACCCTGTTGTGTTGGTTATTTTTGCATAAAGCCAGACCTCTTCATTTGACTTAATCGGGTTTTTTTCAAACCATAACTGGATTGGCTTAGGGGTAAAAACAGAAGTTAATGCATAAAAAACAGCGAAAATAAGTATTACTGTTAAAAGCAATAAGAGAAGCATTTTTCCTATCTGCTTCGGCTTGTCATACCCGAACCCAAAACCAAATGCTTTATCATCATAAATTCCCATTCAAACCACTTAATACTAAATCCATTCCAATATTTATAATTTTCCTGAACACTCTTTTTCAACCCATTCTTCAAATTCTTTATTTGCCTTAATCGAGAATTTAATTATTGCGGGTAATTCATATGAATGCATTAATTGAATTTCTTTTTTTATTTTAGTAAAATTCCCTTCTTTTGATTTCATTAAAGCAATTACTTCTTTTTCTTTCCTTAATTTCTTTTTCCAATGAAATAATGAATCAGAATTAATTAAATTCGCACAGGCAATTAATTTCTTTTTAAGCAAATGATTTGAAATATTTAGTGCTTCTTTTTTTGAAGGAAAAGGGACATAAATAATTATTGAATTCATGTTCATCACGGCAAAGTGAATAATTGATCGTCTTCTTTTGCATTGAATAATTTTGCCCTTACTCCTGCGTCAAGCCATGCATGGGCATAAGAGTAGGCAGCAAGCGCGGTAAGCAATTCATTTTCTTTTTCAAAATGTTTTGCATCATTAAAGTAATTTTTTGCCATTGAAAGGAAATCCAATGCAATTTTTTTCTGTTCAGGGATTAATTCAGGCATTAATTCAATTTTCTGCAATGCTTCTTTAGTTAATTCCCTGTATTTATTTACCTTAAACTTTAATTCAAATTCTAATTCACTTAAGGTATTCACTTTTTCAAATTCTAATTCATAATCTTCTTTCAATTTAATTCACTTAATTACTTTAAATCCATTTAATTTTAATTTCTTTTTATTTATTCTTTTCAATCAATTCAATCCACTTTATTTAATTAAAGAAAAGCCAGTGCTTCTTTTTCCTTTTCAGTTAATTTTCCGCATATAATCATTGCCTGCGGGAATCCCCCGAATCCTGAACGGGACATTTTTGAAAATTCCCCTGCCCGGATTAATTCTTTTTCGCTTCCTGCTGCTGCAATTAAAATAAATGTTTTGTCATCCAGAAATGATTCCTTTCTTTTTGATTCAATTGATTTCAGTATTTTTAACGCCTGCTGAATGCTCATTAATGCATTTGATTCCATGTCAATATCAAGCAGGCATAATGTGTGCAGTCCGCTTTCATAATTTTTTTTGATTGCATCATAAAAGCTTTCAGGGGAATAATTCTGCTTTGGAAAAACAACTGAGGTAATTCTGCCGAATCTGTATTCGTCCAATCCGGTTTTTCCCAAATAATTCTGGATTGAAATTCCCGGAATGCATTTCACTTCAGTTCCTTTTTGCTTTGCATCAATCAGCAATTGAATATGTGTTGTTGCAAAAAACATGTTTCCATACACCAGCAAAGCAATATTTTGGGTTCTGCTTTTTGAAAGAATTCCTTTTTCATCTTCTTCCAGTTCACTGCGCTTTAATTCAGTCACCGGTTTTTCAGTTAATTCCTCTAATTCATTAATGCTTCCTTCAGCAAATTTAGAGGTATATGAATCCAGGTAAATTTCACTGCATTGCTTTAATGCATCCAGTGCTTCCAGAGTAAGCTGTCTGGGGTTCAGGCCTATTCCTATCAAGTAAAGCATTTAATTCACTTTATTATTGAGTACTGGTTTAATTAAAAAATAAGCTTTTCTGCCATTAAGCCCTGAAAAAGCGCTCGCATAAAGGTTTATAATATGTCAGTAAGCCAAATTGGTTTGAATAAAGCTTTTTTGTATTAATTGCAAAAATACTTTATAGCATATTTGGAGGAAATAAATATGGGATATAATGATAGAGACCGACGTGGAAGAAGTGGCGGAAGCGGCGGAAATAGAAGCTTTCATGGCGGCGGGGGCGGCGGCAATAGAGGATTTAGCAGCGGCCCAAGAGAAATGTTTGAAGTAACCTGCAGTGAATGCGGAGAACAAACAAAAGTTCCTTTTAAACCAGACTCAGAAAGACCGGTTTATTGTAAGGACTGCTACATGAAGAAAAAGGATGAAGGATTCGGAAAGAAATTCGAAAAACCAACTGCAAAACCAGCTCCTAAAGAAGAAGTTGAAGAAGCAGAGGAAGAAGAATCCGAAGAATCAGAAGACGAAGATGAATAAGTCTAATTCCTGAACTTTATTGAATTAATAAGAAAGGTTAATTCCTTTCTTTCTTTTTCTTGTTTTTTATTTTTATTAATTTAATTAATTAGTTGATTTTCTTGCAATAATTTTTTTGTAATGATTTTTTTAATTTATTTTAATTATTAATTTCTTGCAATCTTTTTCAGCATCCGATTAAGCCTAATTTCACCAAACTTGCAATTCCTGTTGCAAACCCTAAAATTGATAAAAATACTTTAATGAATCCATTCAGGTTTTTTTCTTCAACTTCTTTGTCAACAAAGTAAAGAATTGCGGCGATTAAGGCAATTTTGACCGCAATAAATAATGCAGGGTGAATTCCTAAAATAAAATCAGATACAGGATGCTGTTCCGAGTAATTACAGAAAGTTATTGCATAAGCGGTAAAGCCCGCGTCCATTGCCTGGCCTGCTAAAACAGTTAAATTAAGTTTTTCTTTAAAGAAATTTTTTAGAAATAATTCAATTGCATATTTTGAAACAATTACTATAATTAAAACCAAAAGCAAGGAATAAATAAATGGCATTACTTGAGTGAAATTAGGCAAAGCAATAAATAAAACAGGCAAAAAGAAAATTAATCCAGTTACACCTAAAATTAATTCAAATTCTTTATTAATTTTTTTTGCGGTAATGAATGCAATTAAAAGTCCAATTAATACAAGAAAAAATGTAAAAAGCCATACTCCAGGAGTAAAAGTATAAAATCCAAAATCCAATGGATTAATTGTTTTATTAAATAATCCTGCTGCATTCAATGCCCTTAAAGTTGTTCCGATTAAAATGAACGGAATCAATGCAAGAAAGAATTTGAAATTGAATTGAATTCCTTTTTTGTTCAGAAAAGGGTAAAGCACATAAAATGAAATTATAAGCAGTAATGCGCCATAAACTAATGTGTTGAATATATTGTATCCTTGTACGGATGGATCAAGAACTGGCCTAATGAAGAATTCATTAATTATTTCACTTAAATCAAGCATTTAATTCACTTTTCATAATTCAATTATTATTTAAATTATTGGGCAAAAGTTATTATTGTTATGGGAAAAGAAAAGAAGCCAAGGAATTTACGTGAAGCATTAAAAGGAAGGCTTTCAGTTAAGGAAATGAGTTTATTACAAACTGCATTTGATTCACTTGGAGATACCGCAATAATTGAAATTCCTGATGAATTATTAAAAAAAGAAAAATTAATTGGAAATGCATTGCTTTCACTGAATAAGCATTTCATTGCAGTGTACAGAAAAAAAGGAATTACTTCAGGAGAATTTCGAGTTCTTCCATTGAAATTAATTGCAGGAAAGAAATTAAAGAAAGCAACTTACAAAGAAAGCAATAGCGTATTTAAAATTTCTTTGGGAAAAGTATTTTTTTCTCCTAGATTGGGAACCGAGAGATTAAGGATTGCAAAGCAGATAAAAAAAGATGAAATTATCGGGGCTTTGTTTGCTGGAGTTGGACCTTTTCCAATTGTTTTTGCAAGAAATTCTGAAATGGGTTTAAGTTATGCAGTTGAATTAAATCCTGATGCCGTAAAAGATATGGAAGAAAACATTGACTTGAATAAATGCAAGGAAAAAGTAATTCCTTTACTTGGAGATGTGAAAAAAATTGTTCCAATGCATTTGAAGGGAAAATGTGACAGGGTTGTAATGCCTATTCCAAAAACAGGGAATTCTTTTTTGAATGAAGCAATTGATTGTTTGAAACCAAAAGGCGGGATTATTCATTTTTATTTTTTTGGAAACAAGGAAAAACCATTCAAAGAAGCATTAGAAGAAATTGAAAAAGAAGTAAAGAAAAAAAAGAAAAAGAAAAGAATTTTACTGAAAAGAATTGTAAGGCCGTTTTCCCCTGCAATAGTGCAGGTAGTAATTGATTTTAAGGTTTATTGAGATACCTAAAAAAACAAAATTTAAGACAATATGCTCTGATTTGAAGCATAAACAATACATATTTAAATCATTTAATGTATTATTGTTATGGGTGATTAAATGAATGTGATTTTAAGGGGCAGAACCAAGGAAATAGTGGAAACTCTTGTCAGAAAAGGTTATGCCAATTCTCAGTCTGAAGCCGTGAGGCTGGCTATTGTTGACTTTGGAGAACATCATTTAAGTGAAGCAGAGTTAGTCAGCAGAAAGCTTGACAAAATAGATGAAGAAATCAAATCAGGGAAAAGAAAACTGCTTAATGCTGATGAAGCCCTTGGCAGTTATGCAAAATATTTGAAGTGATTCCTATTTACAAATCTTTTTATGATGAAGACTGGCCAAAATATTTTAGCAAACTGGATAACACATTAAAAGAGCGGGTTGTAAAGAAAATAAGTAAAATCATTGAATTTCCAAAGAAAAGGCATTTAGGGAAAAAAGCAAAATTTTTTGTTGATGAAATCGGCCAGCATAGAATCATTTACCGGGTTTTTGATGAAACAAACGAAATCAGGTTTTATTTTGTGGGAAGCCATAAAGAATATGAAAAATGGTTCAAGCAATTTTTCTGAATTCTTAGAATGCAGGAATAAATTAAAAATTATTTGTTTTAAAGTTTATTGAAGAGTGAATTTTTAATGAAGGCATTAGGTAAAAAAGAAAAAGAGGTAATTTAAATGAACTTGATTTTGTTAGGCGCCCCGGGAGTGGGAAAAGGAACTGTTGCACAGTTTATTGAAAAAGAATTAGGCTTCAAACAGGTTTCAACAGGAGATTTATTAAGAAAAGAGGTTTCTGAAGGAACTGAATTGGGAATGAAAGCCAAAGGATTCATGGAAAAAGGCGCATTAGTTCCGGATGAACTTGTGGCGGAAATAATTGTTAATGGATTGAAAGGAAACGGGAAAGGAATTGTTTTAGATGGGTTTCCAAGAAATTTAAAGCAAGCTGAATTGCTTGAAAAAATCCGTTTAGAAAAAGGAATTGAAATTGATTTGGTTATTGATTTTGTTTGTGATGAAGAAATTTTGATTAATAGAATTACTTCGCGCAGAAGCTGTGGAAAATGCAAGGAAATTTATGGAGCAATGAAAATGCCGAAACAAGAAGGTTTATGCGATTCCTGCGAAAGCCAATTAATTCAGCGCCCTGATGACAAAGAAGAAGTTGTAAGAGAAAGATTCAGAGTATATAATGAAAACAATGCCGGGCTGCCGGAATTTTACAGAGAAAAAGATTTGCTGGTTGAAGTTGATGGTTCTCCACCGATTCCGGAAGTGACTGCTGAAGTGAAAAAAATAATTAAAGAAAAAAATAAT
>JBDRGO010000046.1:0-17076 GCA_043817715.1 Candidatus Iainarchaeum sp.
AATTAATTTTCTTGCCTTATTCAATCCTTTCTTCAAATGGGCTTCTTTTTTTGCTCCTGCGCAAATTAATTTTCCGTTTTTGAACAAAAGTAATGTCAGTTTTGGGTCATGAATTCTTAAAATTGCTCCTGGAAATTGTTCCGGCTCATATTCAACATTATCCAATCCCATTGCTGTTTTAAATAAGTCAAGATTCTTTTTCAAATTTGCAGTAGCTACAAGATTAACTACGGTATATTCAGGTTTTTTCTGGATTTTTACATTAGGCTGAAGTTCTCTAATCATTTTTGATGCTTTAAATATTGCCAGAGAAATTTCTTTTTCGCTTGAAGCGCCTGAACAGATTACTTTTCCATTCTTGAATAAAAGCATTGAAACCTTTGGTTCCTTTAATTTTAAAATCGCGCCTGGAAATTGTTCTGGTTCATATTCAATATTTGGAATTGTTATTGCCAGATTATATAAATCCAAGCTGGCTTTTAATGACCCTGAAGCAACCATATTAACTATTTCATATTTCATTCAAAACACCCGTCCTTTAAAAACAAATTAACTTTTAGAAGTTAAACAATCAATTTATTTAAAAAGGGTTTAAAAAGGTTTAAAAAGCTATTTAACACCCCTTTCTTTTATGGGCTTTTTGGAAGAGGTATTCGGGAAAAAAAATCCTGATTTGAATGAATTAATTGCTGAATCAGCTGATGCAAACCGTTTTCAGGTAAATGATTTGCCTTTTGAAATCAAATGGGTTGGAATGCATTTAACTGGAGAAGTTTTGGCTGGAAAAATAACTATTGGAATGTCTGCCAGAATAAGGGGAAAAACGGCAGTAATTAAACGAATTGATTATAATTTTAAGCCTGTTTCTTTTGCTGAAAAAGGCCAGAAAATTTCGTTGATTTTATCATGTAAGAATCTGAAAAAAGACGATTTTTCCCTGCAGAAAACACTTGATTTTGACTGATTTTTTTATTCGAATTTATTTTTAAATCTTGTTATGCCTAGTTATGTAATTCAATTATAATTCATTTAGGTAGTGATTTGAATGTCAGGCAAAAAAGCAAAAGGAAAAAGGGCAAAATCAAGAGATTTAATGAGGAATGGAAAAAGGCCGACTGTGAATAAATTATTGCAGAAAATCGCAGTAGGTTCAGTTGTTCATATTGCAATTGATTCTTCGGTTCATTCCGGAATGCCTGAAACAATTTTTCAGGGAAAAACCGGAAAAGTTTCCGGCAGAAGAGGCAGGGCATATGAAGTTGAACTGATGAAAGGAAACAGAAAAGTTCTTTTGGTTGTCAATTCCGCGCATTTAATTGTTAAAAAAGAAAAGAAAAGTGATTTAGAAAAAGAAGCTAAAAATGAAAAATCAAAAAAGAAAAAAGCAAAAAAAATCAAAAAAGAAGAAAACAAAATGAAATTTAAAAAATAGGCAAAAAATTGAATTGTAGATAAAAATTAAGCAAATAAAAAATTGAATTAAATAAAAAAATCAATGGTGAATTAAATGATTGGGAAAACAACTATCTCCAAAAAGCCGGTTTCCTTGTTTGAAGTGAAGGAAATTTTGTCTGAACGAAGCAAAGAAGGGGAGCTGAATTATGAACAACAGGCGGTTTTGGATTACTCTACAAAATTTTCTCCTTTAACTAAGGCAAAATCAGACAAGCTTTTTGAGCAGTTATCGCAAATTGACGGCCTGTCAAAAGGATTGGTTGTTAAATTAGTTGATTTGCTTCCAAAAGACGAGGAGGAACTGAATTTACTGCTTGTGAAAGGCGTGGATTTGACTGAAGAGCAGAAAAAATCGGTTCTTGGGTTAATTCAAAAATATATAAAATAAACTTTTTTTAAGGTGAAATTGATGCCTGAAGAATATGCAATAGTTTTGGATTTTCTAGCCAGAGGAAAAAGTGATTCCTTTAAATCCGAGCCTTTGGCACAGGTAATCGGAACTTCAGAATTCAGTTTGCTGGAAGTTGTGCCGAAAGAAGGCATTTCTTTATCTATTGGGGAAAAAATTTATGTGGGTCAGGGCGAAAGGGAAAAAATTGACCATATAAAAAAAAGAATTTCTTTCAAGGAACTTACTTCCACTGCTGTCTCTGAACTGAATAAAGCAATTGAATTAATTGTTTTAGTGCAGAAAGAAAAATTTCTCGGATTTTACAACACATCCAGGGCAATTACAATTAAAAGGCATCAATTGGAACTGCTTCCGGGAATCGGAAAAAAGCATGTTAAAGATTTGCTTGATGCAAGAAATAAGGCAAAATTTGAGTCATTTGAGGACATAGCTAAAAGGGTTAAATTGGTTCCAAATCCTGTTTCAACAATAGTTAAAAGGATTATTTATGAAGTGGAAGGAATGGAAATAAAGCATTATTTGTTTGCAAGGCCTCCTTTTGCCCTGAAACAGGATTTTCAGAAAAAAAATTATTGATTATGACAAATAAATTATTCATTGAATTAAACAATTTAATGATTAAGCATAGGTTTAAGCCGAAAAAAAAGTTTTCGCAGAATTTTTTAATCAATCAGGCAATGATTGAAAAAATTGTTTCATTTGCTGAACTTGATAAAAAAGACACAGTTCTTGAAATCGGGGCAGGAACAGGCTTTTTAACAAAGGAATTGCTTTCTCACTGCAAAATTATTGCAGTTGAAATTGATTCATTCCTGAATGATGCGCTTGAAGAAAAATTTGAAAAAGAATTAAAGGAAAAAAAGCTTGAATTAATTAAAGAGGATTTTTTAAAGGCAGAAATTCCTTCCTTTAATAAAGTTGTTTCTTTGCCGCCTTACAGGATTTCCACTCCGATTTTGTTCAGGTTAATGAATGAAAAACTGGATTTTGCTTTATTGGTTTTTCAGAAGGATTATGCAGTTAAGTTATTGTCTGAACCTGGCTTTTCTGAATACACTTCCTCAGTTGTTTTGGTTAATTATTTTTTTGAGCCGGAAATACTTATTGAATCAGTGCAGGCCAGTTCCTTTTTTCCTTTGCCTAGAACAGAGTCTGCTTTAATTAAATTCACTTCAAAAAAACGATTCGGCAAAGCCAAAAATGACAAAAAATTCATTAAATTTATTAAAGAAGTATTCCGTTTTAAAAACAAAAACTTGCAGAATGCATTGCAGAAAGCATTTCCTTTCATTGAAAAAGAAATGAATTTAAATAAAACCATCTTACAAGAACTAATTAAATCAGGTAAATTCAGTGAATTGCTGAATGAAAAAGTAATGCTGCTGGAAATAAGTGAACTGGTTGAATTATTTAATGAATTGATGAAAAAACATTAAAAATGAAGAAATATGAAAAGAACCCCTGAATTAATGAAATGAATTTAATCTTAAGTGATGCAATGCTTCAAAAATTAATTGATTTTGCTGTTAAAAAAAAGCAGTTCCTGAAATTTTTTTCAGTGGGGGCACTAAGTGCAGTGCTTGATTTAAGCGTTTTCTTTGTTTTAAATGAATTTTTTTCAGTTGACTGGATTTATGCATTCACAATTACTTTCATCGGAATCGGCATAATAAATTATTCCTTGAATAAATCCTTTACTTTCAAGAACACTTCAAATAAGGTTAAAACCCAGTTTACTGTGTTTTTGGTTATTGCAGGAATAAGCTATCTGGCAAATATTTTTGTAATGTATTTGCTGATTGAATTCCTTTTAATCTGGCCGACTTTGGCAAGGTTCATTTCAATGTGGGTTACTTTAGTGATAAATTACAAGGCGCATAAAAAAATTACTTTTGGAAAAATCAGTTGATTAGTGCTTATTTTTTAATTAAGTAATTTTTTAATTAATTTTTTTTTAACAATTTTTTTTAAGTAATTTTTTAATTAATTTTTTTTTAACAATTTTTTTTAAGTAATTTTTTAATTAATTTTTTTTTTGTTTATGCAATTTTAATTAAGTAATTTTTTTCCATACAACTTTTTCCATTTCAATTATTCTGTTGCTTTCAGCGTATTTTACTGCTGCATTTAATTTTCTTCTGTTGTTGGAGTAAATTGTGAACATTAAATCGCCTTTCTTTACTTTTTCGCCTTCTTCCACATTCAGCAGGACGCCTGCATGCATGTCATTGGGCGCTCCTGCAAGCCTTGCTGTTTGGGCAAGATACCATACATCCAATTGTGTTAATTGGCCTGTTCTGGTTGATTTGACTTCATAGCTGAATTCGGCGTCAGGAATTTCTTCAGATGAATAAATTTTTCCTCCCTGTGCTTTGATTATTTCCTTCATTTTTTTTAATGCCTGGCCTGATTCAAGAATTTTTAATGCCCTGTTGTTTCCTGCGCCTTTTTTTTCTTTTCCTGATAATTCCAATAAAGCCCCTGAAATTTCAACGCTTTTCTGCGCCATATTGTCATAAATTTTTCCTTCAAGAATTCTCAGCACATGCCTTGCTTCCAGTGCAGGGCCGAATGCAGGCCCGCTTGGCTCTTCCCCGTTTGTAATTATTGCCTCAACTTTCATTCCCAATTGTTTTCCGACTTCAACGAATTTTTTTGCCATTGATTCGGCTGCCTCAATTGTTTTGACTTTTGTTTCTTTTCCCACAGGCAAATCAATTACAACATATTTTGCCCCAACACTTGCTTTTTTTGCCATTACTGAAGCAATTACCTGTCCTTCAGGATCCAGTGAAAGCGGGTGTTCAACCTTAATTATTTTGTCATCTGCAGGAGCCAAATCAACTGCCCCGCCCCATGCAATAACCCCTCCGACTTTATCAGTAATCTGCTTTATTTGTTTCCTGCTTAAAGAAACATTTGCCAATACATCCATTGAATCAGCTGTGCCTGCAGCGGAAGTAATTGACCTTGAGCTTGTTTTAGGAATCTTTAATCCGGTGCAGGCAATTATCGGCACCACAAGCATTGTAACCCTTCCGTTCAATCCCCCTATTGAATGCTTATCCACAATAGTTCCTGTTAATTTCAACTGGTTTCCGCTTTTAATCAATGCCTTTGTCATGTAAACAGTTTCTTCCAAATTTAATCCATGCACATAAACTGCTGAAACAAATGCCGCTGTTTCAATTTCGCTTAATTTGTTTTCGGAAATGTCTGAAACAATCTGCTCCAGTTCTTTTTTTTCAAGCACTTGCCCTTTTAATTTCTTTTTAATCAATTTCAGGCTCTGGGGCCTTTCCACTGGCATTACTTCAAGCATTTGGCCTTCCATTGCATTAAGTTTTTCTTTTACATCAGCAAAAATCCCTAATTCTTTTTCCTTTAAAATTGAATCAGTCAAGTCAACTAATGAAACGATTTTTTTGCCGTTCTTCGGATTCTTTACCTCAATCCTGTCCAAAGGCATTAATGCAAGGTTTTTTGCATCTGCTTCCTGCATTAGGCAGATGTATTTTCCTGATTTAATATCAATAAGTTTTGCCTTGAATTCAGTCAGGAATGCTTTTTTTGCCTCATTTAATGCCTGAGTGGCATTTTTTCCTGTTTTTCTTGCCATTAATTCCGGAGTCATTTCATTCACTTTTTTTATGCGTATATATAAATTATTTTGTCATTAATAAATTATGCAGTCAGTTATTGCATTATTCTGGCAGTTGCTGCATTATTATAATTTTTTTTGGATTATGCAGGCATTGCATTATCAGGGCAATTATTGCATTATTATGAATATTGCATTATTATGAATTTCAGGAATTTAAAATGAATAAGTCAAAGAAATCCGGCATTTCAGGAATTATTTCCGTAAGATTAGCCATTGCATTGGCGCTTGTTTTTCTGCTTGCATTTTTTTTGATTAAAGTAATTTCATTTTACTGGACAATGGTTTTTATTAACATAATTTTCTTTTTTACCGGAAGCGTTTTTGTTCTGCTTTATTTTGAGTCAAAAGAGGAAAAAAATATCCCTGTTTCTGAATGGCCAAGCGTTTCAGTTTTAATTCCTGTTTATAATGCGGAAAAAACAATTGAAAACTGCATTAATGCAGTCAAGCAGATGAGTTATCCGCAGAAATTTGAAATAATTGCAGTTAATGACGGCTCAACAGATAATTCATTGAAACTGCTTAAATCAATTAAAGGAATAAAAATTCTTGATTTGAAAAAAAATCAGGGAAAAGCAGCTGCATTAAATATTGCATTAAAAAAAGCAAAAGGGGAAATAGTTGCCTGCATTGATTCAGATACTTTTCCTGCAGAAAACTGCTTAATGGAAATGGTTCCTGCAATAATGCATTCTGATACCGCGGCAGTAACTGGTTTGGTTAAGGTAAGCAATCCGGATAATTTTATTGCCAACCTGCAGGAACTGGAATACATTGTTGCATTCGGCTTTTACCAGACAATGCTTGCCACAATCAATGCAGTGATTGTTACTCCTGGTCCGATGAGCATTTATAAAAGAAAAATCCTGCTTGATATAGGCGGATATGATGAGCATAATATTACTGAAGATATGGAAATTGCTTTCAGGTTGCAGAAGCACGGGTATAAAATCCGTGCCCGCCCAAAAGCGCATATTTATACTGAAGTTCCTTTAAGCATGAAAGGATGGGTAAAGCAAAGAACCCGCTGGTATAGGGGAAAAGTGGTTAATGTAAAAAAATACAGTGAGCTGATTTTCAATCCAAAATACAATCATTTGGGAATGTTTTCTTTGCCGTTCAGTTTTGCCATCGAGCTTGCTGCTGTTTTTATGGTTTTTCTGTTTATTGTAATGAATCTGGAAAACGCATCCAGTTTTCTGCTTGAAATGCTTTCATGGGTTTCAATTTCTGAAACCCCTGTAATTCCTTTGTCTTTAATGCTTCATTCCTCGATTTATTTTGCCGTGCTTACTGTGCTGTTCTTTGTTTTGACTTTGTACTTTGGCTTTAAAATAACCGGCGAAAAATTTTCTTTGGTTAAAATACCGCAGTTTCTTTTCTTTATATTAATTTATGGCCTGTTTATTTCATTTGTATGGATAATCAGCTTATTCAAGGAAATAAATGAAAGCGAGTATTCATGGTAGGTTTAAAAAAACTAATTAATTTAATTGAATTAAAGATGTTGGATGTGAATTATTGTAATTCAATTCAGTTTAAAAAAACTAATTAATTTAATTAAATTAAAGGGGAAGAAATGATTTTGAATTTAAAAAATTTAAAATATTTAAAAATAGAGGTTTTTAAATGAATTTATACTTAAAGGCGGCAATACTTACTTTCCTGATTTTTTTGTTAGGATTATTTCTGGCTCAGCAGATGGATTCCCTTCGTTTTAATGACTTGCAGAGTCAGGTGGATTCAGAGGTATTGGAATTGAATTCCACAAAGCTTTCATTTCTTTTTTTGCAGTTATTTGAAGAAGACTTTCAGGATACAGAATTATGTTCAATAGTTGAACAAAGAATTGATTTTCAGGCACGGCAAACATTTGAATTAGTGCAGAATCTTGAAAATTCAAAAAAAAACAGTTTATTGGCTGATTATGATTTATTGAAAAAAAAATATTACTTAAAAAATGCTGAATTGTTTTTGTACTTCAAGCAGGCGGAAAAAACATGCGGAAAAACCGAATTGATTCCGATTCTTTATTTTTATCCGGACAAAACCGACTGCCCTGACTGCAAAGTACAGGCAGCAATCCTTGACAAAACAAGGGATGAATGCGGAACAGTTCGTGTATTTGCTTTTCCGACTGATTTAGATATTGAAATAATTTCTTTAATTAAATCAAAATATGGAATTAGGCAGGAACCATCAATTGTATTAAATGAAAAAACCTTTTCAGGAATTCAGACAGAACAGAAAATAAAACAGGAAATACAGTGCAGTTAATTGACTGATTCAAAATGCAGAAAGTAATTGATTTTTATTCAAAGTATCCTTATCCTTCAAAGCAGATTAATTCAATTAAAAACCTTTACAAGAACGCAGAATGGATTACTTCTCTTATTGGATTTAAACCAGATTCTTTTCCTTCAAATTCAAAAATCCTTGAAGCAGGCTGTGGTACAGGGGAATTTTCATGCGGTTTCGCATTAAGCAAAAATTCTGAAGTAATCGGAATTGACATAAGTGAAAAATCACTTGAAATAGCTGAAAAAAACAAAAAAAAATTCAAATTATCAACTGTTTCATTCCAAAATGCAAATGTTCTTTCCCTTCCTTTTGAAAGCAATTCATTTGATTTTGTTTTTTCTTTAGGTTGTGTTCATCATACTGAAAATCCAAGAAAAGCTTTCAAGGAAATTGCAAGGGTATTGAAACCAAATGGATTTATTGTTTTAGGTGTGTACAATAAATACGGCAGGTTAATTACAAGAATTAAGAAATCAATTGCTGATTTTCTTTTTTTCATTTATTTTAATTTCAATAAAGCAAATGAAAATGAAAAAATTGAATTAAAAATCAATTTCATCAATTCCCTGTTTTATTCAGGCAAACTCACTGAACACAAACGCATTTGGATTGCAGACAAATACCTTCATCCGCATGAGCATTTCCATTCAATTTCAGAATTAATGAACTGGTTTCAGGAAGAAAAAATTGAAGTGATTAATGCATTGCCTGAATTTGATTTTAAAGGCAAATCAAAATTTTATTGGATTAAAGTGCAATTGAATTGGTTATTTAAAGAAAAAAGCTTTTTCATTTTTGCGGGAAAAAAACATTAAATACTGGTTTGTGTTTATTGTTTTTCTTTTATTTTGGCTATTTCTAAATTAATTTCTTCGATGAATTGACTGCTTATTTCTAATTCACTTAATGCAAGACTTGGCAGGATATCTTTTATTTCATATTGAACTTCTTCTCTTAATTTTTTTGCTTCACTAAATGCTTTAATTAATTCTTTTTTGGTTTTAAGGGATTTATTTATCCAATCAATCTTTTCCTTTGATTTTCCTGTTTCTTCAAAAATATGGTTTAAGCAAGCAATAGTGCAGGCATGATTTTTTGATTTAAATCCAATTAATGAAAGCAAAGCTGTTGCAGAATGGTACATTGAATAATAACAAGTAATAATGCTCCAAGAATACAATTTATTTTCAAATAAAAGATTTGCAGCTTTTAAGTCTTCCGTGGTTTTTTCTTGGTATTCTTCACAAAGTTTTTGGTTTGGTTTAATTCTTTTAATTCCTTCCTTTTGCTTCAAACACCATTCAAACAAATTTTTCATTCAAATCCCTCCACGGATTTGAATTTTTTAAATTTTTGTAAAAAATTTAAATTCACTTAATTCACTTCCATATTTTTTTAAAATCATTAAAAAATTCATTAAAGTTTTCAAAAATTATTCCTTCTTTCCAAATGTCTTGATAAACAACTCTTTTTTCTTTCAAATATTTTTCTAATTCTTTATTATTAACAATAGTTAGTTTTATGTCAACCAAATAACCTGAATTAATATTAAATGCAAGTTCTTTTACATTGATTTTTTTGTTTGATTTAATTAAAGTATCTAAATCACTTTCAGGGGTTGCTTCATTTCTTGCAACCGAACCAAAAACAACCAAATAATTTGGGTTTATTTGTTTTAATGCTTCATTTACTGCTCTGAAATACTTATTGTATTTTGGTTTTTTTTCTAATTCATTTTTTTTAAAAGAATTAATTAATTGCCAAAAGTTTTGAGTTGTTTCAGAATCCAAATTAATTGAAATTAATGAACTTCTCTTTTTTTTAACAACTTTAATAATATTATTATTTTTTAATGAATCAAGAATTCTCCAAACAGTCACATAAGGAAGACCTATTTCTCTAGCAATATCTGTTTTCTGAAAAATTTCATTTGGATTATTCTTAAGCAAATCAAAAATCAAAATTGTTTTCTTATTCAAATCAAAAACCATAAAAAAAAACCTATTCATATTTGGATAATATTATCCATATATGGATAAATATTTAAATGTTTGCAACATCACTGATAACAACTTAATTTTTGTTTCAATGCCAATGAACACATTTTGGTTATTTAAAGAAAAAAGCTTTTTCATTATGGCGGGAAAAAAGAAATGAATAAAAAAAGAATTTTTTTTCTTTTCGGTATTTCCTTTTGCTTTATTGATTTGTTATTTTCCCTTTACGTTATCGGTCCGATTTCTTTGTTTAATTTCTTTAATGCTTTCAGGCTTGCTTCTACAAAATCATTTGTGTTATATTCAAGATATGCATAATTTAATGCTGAACTTGAATTAATTCTGTGAATCAGTAAATTGCTTCTTGCTTCCTTTAATGCCTGCACTACTTCTCCTGCATTTCCGCCCTGTGTGCCAACCCCCGGAATCAATAAAGGAATTTCTTTTCCTTTTGAAGCAAAAAACCCTGAAATTTCCTTTAATTCCTGCATTGAAGTTGCCCCTACAACCGCGCCAAGATTTCCTTTTGCTTCATTGCTCCATTCGCTTATTTTTTCGCTTAAATGCATATACACTGGCTTTCCATTGCATTCAAGCGACTGGAAATCATTTGCCCCTGCATTGCTTGTCCTGTTCAATAAATAAACCCCCAAGGATTTTCCTTTCACTGCTTCAAGCAATGGCTTCACTGAATCTGTCCCAAGGAAAGGAGAAGCAGTCATTGCATCGGCTTTCCAGAAATTAAATGCCTCTTTTGCATAGGCTGAATTTGTTTTTCCGATATCTCCTCTTTTGACATCCAGTAAAACCATTATTTTCATTTCCTTTGCTTTTTCAATTACTTTTTTTAATGCCCTTAATCCCTGAAATCCATGCTGTGCATAAAATGCATAATTCGGCTTTACAATGCTTGGATAGATTCCCTCTGTTTTCCATGAATCCATTATGCGAAAATAAAAGGTTGTAATGTTTTCTTCCGCATCCTTTCCCTTAATTGGAATTTTTTCCAGCACAGGATCCATTCCAAAACAGACAATTGAATTGAATTCAATTGCCTTTTCCTTCAATAATTCGGCGTAATTCATTTCATTCACTTTCCTTTAAATTTTGTTTTATTTACTTTTGTTTTATTTACTTTCCATTAAATTTTTTTTAATTCAATTTTTTTATTTTTTTTAATTTATTTTTTTATCAATTTGTTTTATCTTATTTTTTTTAATTCATTAATTTCATTTCTTTTTTTGTTTTTTAAGAATTTGCGTAAGCAAATTCAGTTTTCTTTTTGCATCTGTGCTTTTCTTTTTTAAAACCTTTTCTTTTTTAAAAGAAAAGCCGGTTATTTCCCTTCCTGCCATTCATTCGGGCCGGCAAAATAATTTCTTATGCTTTTTGCTTCTTTTTTAGAGATTTTTTTCATTTCTTCCAGAAAATCAATCAGTTCAGTTATTGTAAGGACTGAATGCAGGCTTATTCCCTTTTCCTTTAATTCTTTTTTTCCGCCTTGTTCGCGGTCAATTAAAACGCATACGTCCTTTACCTGAAGCCCTGCTTCCTTTAAGGGCTCAATTGCCTCAATTTTGCTTCCGCCTGTTGTAATCAAATCATCAATTACCAGGACTTTCTGCCCTTTTCTGTAAATTCCTTCAATTGCTTTTTTTGTCCCGTATTCTTTCACTTCTTTTCTCGGGTAAATCATCGGCCAGTTGAATTCAAGCGAAACCGCTGTTGCAATCGGGATTGCAGCATAAGGAATTCCTGCAATTAAGTCAAATTCCAATCCTTTGCTTATTTCGCCCAGAATTTTTCCTATTTTTTTAAGCGTTTTAGGGTAGCTTGCCAGAATCCTTAAATCAATGTAAACCGGGCTTTTTAATCCTGATTTTAAAGTAAACAATCCGAATTTAACTGCATTAATTTCAAACAATTCTTTTGCAATTTCTTTTTTGTCCATTTTTTTCAACTCGTATCCATTTAATTCCGCAATTTTTATCCTTTTGCCAAAAAATCATTTGTTGATTTCTAAAAATTTTCCTTCCGGCTCAAAAAATTCTTTTTTATCAAATGCAATTTTTCCATTGACTATTGTTGCTTCAATTTTTCCCTTTAATTTCATTCCATTGAACGGAGTCCATTTGCATTTGTAATGCATTGCATTGTCCTGGATTTTTGTTTCCTTAAACAAATTAACAATAATTAAATCTGCATCAAAACCTTTATTTATTATGCCTTTTTTCCTTAAGCCCATTAATTTTGCAGGGTTCATGGAAGTGATTTCATTCAGTTTTTCAAATGAAAGCCTTGCATTAATGGCTTCATTCAGCAGGAGAGGGAATAAAGTCTGCACTCCAGGCACTCCGCTTGGTGCCATTTCATATTCTTGCTCTTTTTCTTCCTTTAAATGCGGGGCATGATCTGAGAAAACAAAATTAATTATTCCTTCATGCAGGAATTCAAGCATTTTTTTCTGCTGTGCCTTATTCCTTAAAGGGGGATTCATTTTTCCGAAATTCTTTAATTTTTCAAGCATTGAATTATTTAAGAACAAATGATGCGGGGCAGCATCAAATGAAACAAGCTTTTTTGCAATAGAATTCCTGCTTTTTTCCTCTTCAATCAGTTCAACTGCCTGCGGGCTGGAAACATGCGTGAAATGAATCCTGTTTTTTGTTTTTTTCCAAATCTTTAAAGCAAATTCAATTGATTCAAGTTCAGCGCCAATTGAACGGATTTTACTGTGATGCATTGCCGTAAGCTTTCCTGAAAAATTTTTCCTGTTTTCTTCAATTACTTTATTGCTTTCCCCGTGAATAAAGCAGGGAATCTTTTTTTTTCCTGCAATTGAAAACCCTTTCTCTATTGCCTTAAAACTATCAATTAAAATTCCGCCGGTTGTTTCGCCTAAATAATATTTTAACGGATATTTTTTGTTTTTTTTCAGTTCATTTAAATTTGAGTTTGTTGCAGCCAGAAACAATCCATAATTGACAAAACTTTTTCCTTCAATTAATTTTTGCTTTTTCCTTAAGTTCTGCATTGAATCCATTGAAGGATTATTGTTTGGCATGTCAAAAACAGTTGTAATGCCCCCTGCTATGGCACTCATTGAGCCGGTAATCCAGTCCTCTTTCTGCATTGCTCCTGGTGTCCTGAAATGCACATGCAAATCAATTGCCCCGCTTAAAATAAGCTTTCCACTGCAGTCTAATTCTTTTTTTGCATGAATTTTTTTCTGTGAAATTTCAGAAATTTTTCCTTTATTAATTCCGATATTTGCCTTAATTGTTTTTCCCTTAATTACTGCCTGCCCGAAATTTAATGCCAGTTCATTCATGTGCCACGCCAATTAATTCTTTCACATCTTTAAATCCGTTTTCTTCCATCCATTCAATCATTTCTTTTTCAATTGTTTTGAATATTTTTGTGCCTTTCTGGATTACTGCTGTTCCGACTCCTATGCTTGTTGCTCCTGCCTGCATTAATTCAATTGCATCTTTTCCATTCATTACTCCGCCTAATCCGATTATGGGAATATCCACGTTTTCATATAAGTCATAAATGCATCTTACTGCAATCGGCCTTAATGCCGTGCCGCTCATTCCCCCTCTTTTGAATGAAAGCACAGGCTTTTTTTTGTTTATGTCAATAACCATTGCAGGCATTGTATTGATTGCGGTTAATCCGTCTGCGCCTGCTTCTTCGCATGCCTTTGCAACCTCAACTAAATTGCATGTTGCCGGAGTCAGTTTTGCCAGAACAGGAATTTTTCCAGTTACTTTTTTTACATCTTCAATGATTAATGTGCTTAAGGATTCATTTGTTGCAAACAGTTTTCCTGATTTGGATACATTAGGGCATGAAATATCCAGCTCAATTAAATCAGGTTTTTTTTGCGCTACAAATTCCGCTACTTTGGCAAAATCCTGCGCATCTTTTGTTGCCCCAATAGAAGCAATTAATGGAACTTTTGGCTTTAATTTCCTTAATTCATCCAATTGATTCCATTCCTCTTCCATATTAAGATATCCTTTGCTTGGCAATCCAACTGCATTCAGTAAACCTGCTTCAAACCTTGCGGTCTGGGGAGGGGGATTTCCGCCTCTTGGTTCAGGCATAATTGTTTTCATTGTTACTGCGCCTGCTCCGTTTTTAGCGCATTCAATTAATTTCGGAATGCTGTCCCATACAACCCCTGAAGCCAGAATTAATGGATTCTGCATTTCTTCTCCGCAAAAAACTGTTTTTAAATTCATATTTTCACCAATCCTTTTCCATTGTTAAAACCGGATAGCCATAAATTTCTTTATTTGGAATCCTGTTCATTTCAGCATTTAATTCCTGCAGAAAAATTTCTGCAATTACCCCTATTTCCCCGTAATGCAGGTGCCCGCAGAATGTTTTTCCTTCTTTGGTTGCAGCAGTTGCATGCAGATGGGGCATAATTTCTTTATCCTGCAAAGCAATTGTTCCGAATCCGTGAAATTCAAGGAATTCATTGAATTCAAATTCTTCTGAAATTAATTTACTGCCCTCAATTTTATTGATGCAGGTAATTTTTGCCTTGCTGAATGCCCCCAAAAAATTAAGCGAAGCGCTTTTGATTTCATGCTCTTTGCAGAATCTTTTTAATTCACTTATCAATTCGTTTCCTTTGCTTATCCGCAATACAAACGCCCTGCCCAATTCTGCTTTTCCATAACTGTTATTCATTTAAACATCCCCCAGTGTTTAAAGCATTAAATCTTTGATTTTAATTTCATTTAAGGCCCCTTTACGCTCTCCATTATTTCTTCTTTATTCATTCTTGTTTCGCAGTAAAAGCATCTTGCTTCCAATGGATTTTTTGCAATCCTGAATTTTGTTATTAATCCTTCCTTGTTTGTAATGCATTTATCGTTTATGCATGAAATAATTCCGTTTGCATGCTCAGGGTAATCAAGGTTTTCCTTTTTCACAACTTTTGCTTCCGCAATTTCATTTAATGTCCCGCCTTTTCCCAGCAGCCTGATTTTATTCAGCTCTTCTTCAGTTAATTTTTTTCCTTCCACAAACAAAATATCTTTTTTGCCCATTTTTTTTGATTCAACATTCATTGCCGCCGTAAAAGTATGCCCTGAAAAATCAATTGCTGACAGAATCTTTAATGCAGTTCCAATAGGAAGATGGTCAATTGCTGTTCCGTTCTGAATAGGCGTAATATGGATTTTTTTTTCTTTGCTCATTGAATCACCTCTGAGTGATTCAAATTTTTAAATTTTACAAATTTCAATTTAAAACAGATTAAGTTTTGAAATTTGTATTTTTCAAAAAGCAATTTTTTGATTTTAATTAATGCTTTTTGAAATTTCTTCAGGAAATTTAAATTCACTGAATCACCTTCTTTTTATTTATCAGCAATGCCAGCAGTGCTTCCCTTGCCGGCACTCCGTTTGCCGCCTGTTCAAAATACAGCGCTGCCGGAGTCAAATCCAGCTCTGTTTTGATTTCATTAACCCTTGGCAGTGGATGCATGATTCTGAAATGCTTTTTTGTTTTTTTAAGGATTGATTTATCCAGAATAAATGCGTCTTTTACTCTGCTGTATTCTCTTTCATCTGAAAACCTTTCTTTCTGGATTCTTGTTGCATACAATACATCAAGTTTTGGAAGAACTTTATACAAATCATCTGTTTCCATTAATTCAACTTTTCCTTTAATGTCTTTTACAATAAATTCCGGCATTTTAAGCTGTTCTGGTGCAATCAGGTAAATTTTTACCGCATTGAATTTTGCCAGCGCATAAGCCAGTGAATGCACTGTCCTTCCGTACTTTAAATCCCCAAGCATTCCTATTGCTATTCCGTCAATTTTTCCGAATTCCTTTTTTATTGTATACAAATCAAGCAGTGTTTGGGTCGGATGCTGGTTTGCGCCGTCTCCTGCATTAATTATTGGCACTTTGCTTAATTCTGCCGCCCTTCTTGAGGCTCCTTCAATGAAATGCCTCATTACAATGATGTCGGCATAGCTTTCAATCATTTTAATTGTGTCGCTTAAAGTTTCTCCTTTCTTGAATGAACTCATTCCAGGGTCGGCGAACCCTATTACCCTTCCCCCCAAGTTTTGAATTGATGTTTCAAATGACAGTCTTGTTCTGGTGGATGGCTCAAAAAACAATGAAGCAATCACTTTATTTTCCAGTATTTTGCTTTTTTGTGCTTTACTCATTGATTCTAATTCTGCTGCCTTTTCAAGCACTGTTTCAATATTTTTCCTTGAAATATCTGCAATTGAAACAATATCAGTTAAAGGAAAAGAATCAGCTTCAATGGGTTTTTTTTCAATTTCTTTTAAACTCATTAAACCCTTCAGATTAGTAAATCTAAAGATATTTAAATTTAATGCGAGGAGATAAGTAAAGGCATCCGCTTTTTCTTTTTGTTTTTGGAATAATTGCCTGAATGAATTTATTTTCTTTTTTTTGATTAAAAATGAATATTTAAATTCTTTAAAGTGCTTTATTTCATTATGGCGTTAGTGAGAATTTTAGGGCGTTTCAGGAAGACTTGGCAGAAAGGCGGGCAAGGCACTGAATCGCATAGAAATGCACTTGAAGGGATTGAAGCAGTGCATGGTGTCGGGCCAAATGGAAGAAGATTGCTTGTTGATTCTTTTGGAGAAAATTTGCCTGGAATTATTTCTCATTTAAATAAAAGAGGGATTTCAATTGAAGATTCAGTTGACCTTCTTTTAAGGATGGTGGAGACCCAGGGAAACCAAAAAGATTTAATTGAAAGGGAAGGAACTGATTTATTTGTAAAAAAATTACTGGAACTTAAGAAAAAAGAAAAAATTTGATTGAATTCATTTTCAATCCGGTTTCTAGCATAAAACAAAAACATTTAATTCTTCCCTGCACTAATTTATTTCATGAAATTATTGCCAAACGAAAAAGTAATTTTCAAAAAATCAAGCATTGTCTGGCCATTGCTTTTATTGCCTTATTATGAAAATTCTCATACAACTGTTTTTTTAGGTTTCAGAAACAAAAAAATCCGTTCAATCAAGGACATTAAATTTTCACAGGGGTTCAGCACAGTTTATTTAACCAATAAAAGAATTTACTGTGAATTTTTGTTTCCAAAAATATTTTTATTTGAAATCAAATTAACGGGCATTAAGAAAGTGAATTTAAATGAAAAAGACCATTGGCTGCTGGAAATTGAATTCACTGAATGCAGTAAAGGAAGCATATTGAAATCCTTTGCCTT
>JBDRGO010000047.1:0-18064 GCA_043817715.1 Candidatus Iainarchaeum sp.
TTTTTATTTTTTTAATTTAAATTAATGTTTAAAGTGACGAATGCCGGTAAAAACCATTGCAATTTTTGCTTTATTCACTGCTTCAATTACTTCTTTATCTTTCAGGCTTCCGCCTGGCTGGATAATGCATTTAATTCCTGCTTTTACCGCAAGTTCAATTGAATCAGCGAAAGGAAAAAATGCATCGCTTGCAAGAATACTTCCTTTTGATTCTTTTCCTGCCCTTTTAATTGCCTGTTCAACTGCATCAACTCGTGAAGTTTGACCCATTCCAATTCCAACAGTACGAGTATCTTTCACAAGAACAATTGCATTTGATTTCACATGCTTTACTACAATAAAAGCAAATTTCATTGAATCCATTTCTTTTTTGGATGGTTTCTTTTTAGTAACTGTTTTCAATTTAGAAAAAAGTTTTTTATCAGCATCCTGCATTAATAAACCACCTGAAATATGTTTGAAATCAAATTTATTTTTTGGTTTTTTATTTAATTCATCAACTGCTAAAACACGTAAATTCTTTTTTTTAACAAAAACTTCTAATGCTTTTTCATCAAAATCAGGAGCCAGAACAATTTCATTAAAAAAAGAAGTAATTTTTTTTGCTGTTGCTTCATCGCATTTTCTGTTTAAAGCAATAATTCCTCCAAAAGCACTTAATGAATCAGATGCAAGGGCATCCGTGAATGCATTAGAAATTGATTCTGCAACTGCAACTCCGCAGGGATTTGCATGCTTTACAACAACCGAAGCAGGTTCAGAAAATTCCTTCACCAAATCGCATGCCATGCTTGCATCATTGAAATTATTGAAGGACATTTCTTTTCCTTGTAATTGAATTGAATTCAACAGAGAAGTTGGTTCATTATGCATTGCATAAACCGCGCCTTTTTGATGAGGATTTTCGCCATAACGGGTTTTTTCAAGCAACTGGAATGAAAGATTTAAAGTTAAAGGGAATTTTTCTTTAAGGATTTTATCTGAAAAATATTTTGAAACCAATGCATCATATTGAGAAGTTAATTCAAATGCTTCTGCTGCAAGAATTTTTAATGTTTTATCTGAAAGGTTTCCTTTTCTTTCCCTTAATTCACGCAATACTTCAAAATACTGGAATGGGTTTGAAATAACTGCAACATCAGAAAAATTTTTAGCTGCTCCGCGAATCATTGTTGGCCCGCCGATGTCAATTAATTCAATCTGTTCATTTACTGTGTTTTTTTTCTTTAAGCCTTCCTGAAAAGGATATAAATTAACACAAATTAAATCAATTTTTTTTATTTTCTGCTTCTTTAATTGCAAAAGATGTGATTTGTTTCGTTTAGCCAAAATTCCTGCATGAATTTTCGGATGCAGGGTTTTAACTCTTCCGTCAAGCATTTCAGGAAATCCGGTTACTTTAGAAATTTCAGTTACAGGAATATTGTTTTTCTTTAATAATTTGTATGTTCCTCCAGTGGAAATCAATTCAATTTTCATTTCAGTTAATGCCTGCGCGAATTCAATTATTCCTGTTTTGTCATAAACGCTTAATAAAGCCCGTTCAATTTTCATTTTTTCACCATTTAATAAATTTAATTCTTTTTCATTTAATTTTCATTTTTACTATTTTTAATTCATTCATTTTTTAATAAATTTAATTTTTCATTCATTAACCACATTAATTTCTTTTTTCAGATTTATTCTTTTTTCAGATTTAGCCGTCAATTATAACTTTATTGCCGGCTACTTTTATTTTTCCTTCTTCAAATAATTCAACTGCTTTAATTATTATTTCCTGCTCTGCTTTCTGGACTTTTTCTTTCAGGGTTTCTGCAGTATCTTCATCTAATACTTGAACTTTTTTCTGCATTATTATCGGTCCTTCATCAACCTCTGCAGTAACAAAATGAAGAGTGCAACCAGTTACTTTTTTTCCTGCTTTCAATACTTCTTCATGCACATTTAAGTCCATTCCTCCTGCAAATTCAGGCAAAAGAGAGGGATGAATATTTATTATTCTGTTTTTGAATTGATTGCAGAATTTGGCTGATAAAATGCGCATCCAGCCAATGAGAAGAATCAATTCAACTTTTTCTTTTTCCAATAATTCAATTAATTTTTCATCAAATTTTTCTTTTGAAGCAAATTCTTTTGGATTAACATAAATTGCTTTTAGATTGTGTTTTTTTGCCCTTTCTAAAATAAAAGCATTTTTTTTATTGCTTAAAACTAATGAAATTTCTGCATTCAAAATTCCTGATTCAATTGCATTAATTACTCCCTGCAAATCACTGCCTTTAGTTGAGCCTAAAACAGCGATTTTAAGGGCCATTTTACTTCTTCCCCTTGGATTGCATTTCAACGGCAATAACAGTGTTTTCCATTAAGCAGGCAACAGTCATTGGCCCCACTCCGCCGGGAACAGGAGTAATAAATGAGGCCTTGTTTTTTACATTATCAAAATCCACATCGCCTAAAAGTTTTCCATTCACTTTTGTAGTGCCGATATCAATTATTATTGCATCTTTTTTTACCATATTTGATTTAATTAAATGCGGGACACCTGTAGCAACAGCAATTAAATCTGCGTTAGAAGTGAATTCACTTAAATTTTTTGTATAAACATTGCATACTGAAACAGTTGCTTTTGCATTCAATAAAAGCATTTTTTTTATTGCTTAAAACTAATGAAATTTCTGCATTCAAAATTCCTGATTCAATTGCATTAATTACTCCCTGCAAATCAGTTCCTTTTGTTGAACCCAATACCCCGATCTTTAAAGTCATTTTATTTCCTCTTGGACTGCATTTCAGCAGCTAAAACAGTGTTTTCCATTAAGCTGGCAACAGTCATTGGTCCTACTCCGCCGGGAACAGGAGTAATAAATGAGGCTTTCTTTTTTACATTATTAAAATCCACATCACCTAAAAGTTTTCCTTTAATTTTTGTAGTGCCGATATCCACAATAATTACACCTTTTTTGACCATATTTGATTTAATTAAATGAGGGACACCTGTTGCAACTGCAATTAAATCAGCTTTGGAAGTGAATTCCTTCAAGTTTTTGGTGTAAATATTGCAAATAGTTACTGTTGCATTCGAATTCAATAAAAGCATTGCCAATGGCTTTCCCACAATATTGCTTGAGCCAACCATAACGCATTTTTTTCCCTGCAAATCAATTTTGTATTCATTCAATAAGCGCATTACTCCTTTTGGAGTGCAGGCAACAAGAGAATTTTCATTTAAAAGATTTTTTCCTTGATTGAATGGATGAAAGCCGTCAACGTCTTTTTTCGGAAGCACTATCTCCATTAAATTATGAATTTGTGAATTAAGCTTTTTCGGCAAAGGAAGCTGAATTAAAATCCCGTGAACTGATTTGTCTTTATTCAGTTTATCAATTGCTGAAAGAAATTTTTTCTTTGAAATACTTTCAGGGAAATGAATTTTTTTTGTTTTAATGCCGGTAAATTCTGCTGCTTCAAGCTTTTTTGAAACATATAAAGTTGAAGAAGGATGGTTTCCTACCTGCACAATTGCCAGACAGGGATAAATTCTTTTTTTCTTTAAAGCATTAACTCTTAATTTCACATGCTTTAATATTTTTTCGGATAATTTTTTTCCATCAAGCAATTTCATTTTATTCCCTTCGCTGATTTCTATCCAACAAATTCATTCAATTCCCTTCAATAATTCACTCATAAAATATAAATTCAGAGCAAAGTTCCTTTACTTCTTTCCTTGTTTTTTCAATTAATTTTTCATCTTTAGGGTTTTCAAACAAGGAAATCATCCATTGGGAAATTATTTTCATTTCTTTTTCTTTCATTCCTCTTGTAGTTATTGCAGGTGTTCCAAAACGAATTCCGCTTGGATCCATTGGTTTTCTTGGATCATCAGGAATCATGTTTTTGTTTAAAGTAATATTTGCCTTATCCAGAACTGTTTCTGCTTCTTTTCCTGTAATGCCTTTTTGAGTTACATCCATTAAAAGCAAATGGTTTTCTGTTCCATTAAAGCATAATTTAAATCCTGCTTCAAGGAATTCTTTTTCCATTGCTTTCGCGTTTTTCATTATTTGTCCGCAATAAGTTTTATACTCAGGCTGAAGGTCTTCCTTAAATGCAACTGCTTTTCCTGCAATTAAATTTTCATGAGGGCCTCCCTGAAATCCGGGAAAAACTGATTTGTCTATTTTTTGCGCAAATTCTTCTTTGCATAAAATCATTCCCCCTCTTGGCCCGCGCAAAGTTTTATGTGTTGTTGTGGTTACAATATCAAAGTCTTTTACTGGATTATTCATTAATCCTGCGGCTATTAGCCCTGCAATGTGAGCTACATCAGCCATTGTATATGCTTCAACTTCATCAGCAATTTCCTTGAATTGCTTGTAATCCAAATCTCTTGAATAAGCTGAATAACCGCAAAGAATAATTTTTGGCTTGAATTCTTTTGCTTTTTTTCTTACTTCATCAAAATCAATTAAACCTGTTTTTAAATCAGTTTTATAACGCTGAAAATTGAATATTTTTGCCATATAAGTTACCGGATGCCCGTGCGTTAAATGCCCTCCATGGCTTAAATCCATTCCCAATACAGTGTCTTTTGGCTCCAATAAAGCAAAGTATACCGCTACATTTGCAGGGGCTCCGCTTAATGGCTGAACATTTGCATGCTCTGCTCCAAATAATTTTTTTGCCCGATCAATTGCCAATTGCTCTACATGATCAATTTCATAGCATCCGCCGTAGTAGCGTTTTCCTGGATATCCTTCAGAGTATTTGTTTGTTAAAATTGAGCCATTTGCTTCAAGCACAGCATTAGAAACAAAGTTTTCTGAGGGAATTAATTCAATTCCATCCATTTGACGTTTTTTTTCTGCTTCAATAAAATTAAATATATCAGGATCAAATTCCTTTAATGACTTCATTAAACAACCCCCAGATGTATTCAATAAAAAGAGTTAAAGTAATTAAAATTGTTTCGGTTCAATTATTTAATTCGATTCAATTATTTGGATTTATCAGTTAACACTTATTTTCAATTCTTTTTCTAAAAAATGAATCCATCTCTTGTGCCCGCAAAAAGATTTTCCATTGACATAATGGCGTTGAATTCTCCAATAATGGCTTCTTAACTCCTCTTGTTTTGACCAATGGCTTGAATGATGAGGAACACCAAATTCAGCAATGCTATTTCGAATAAAGCATTTGGATAAATTGATTTTTTTCAAAGCTTTTTTTGATTTGGGAATTTTAATCACTTTAAGAGAATATATAAATATGAATTAATATATTTAATTAAAAGGTGCTTCTTTGGTTTCGATAGATAGAAGGGTTCTTCTTTTGGTTTTGGCTGCGTTTATTATTGCAGGGGCAGTATTTGTTGCTTTTTCAGCCCAGGAAAGCACTAAAACGTATTCTTTTTCTTTTGATAAAGCCGATTTAATTAAAACAGTTTTTGATTCAGAGGAAACATATTCAGAGAAAATTGAAGTCAGAAATGCCAGAAATTATGCATTAGTTGCGCTTATTCCAAAAAAACTTGCAGAAAATGTGAATGATTTCAAGAAATTAAAATATGATTCTAAATTCAGGGTTTTAGATGCTGATCCTATACTGGAATTTTATTCAAATTCACAGAATTCTTTTTCAATTGAATTAGGGTTTGAAAAAAAGCAAAATCTCTGCTCAGTTAATTTCTTGTTTCCAAGAACGTATTTTGATTCAATGAATGAACAGGAAATGGAAGAATTAAAAGAAGAATTAAAAAAGCACGCTGATTTCAATTTAAGCTGCGAGAAAGCAAATGAACTGGAAAAAGAAATTGCCGGAGAATTTGAAGCAATATTTTATGGAAGAAATGCAGAAGCAAGAGAAGAAAACGAGGAAGGAAAAGCAGAATTAAATGAAAAAAAAGAAATAAAAGAAAAACAAGAATTGGAAGCAAAATTAAATGAAGCACAGAAAAATAATGAAAAATTAAATAAAGAAAAGAATGGCATAATTTATTTTGCAGAAGAAGAAAACAAACACAATGATGTAATGAATGTATTGAAGAGGGTCAGGGAAGCAATTGAAAATGCAAATATTTCAGTGAATGAAGAAGGGTATTATGTCATTACCTTGTTCGGAGAAGAAGGGGAGGAAAGTCCTGCGGATTTAACCGAAGAATATGGGTTCCTTTCAAGAAAAGAGCCGATTAATTTAACTGTTTCAGATGAAGTTCCTGAAAGCATTTATTCCAATCATTTGGTCCATCCTGTTTTTGATGAAGAAAGGGACAATGTTAAAGCAGGAAAACCAAGGATTTCATTTGAAGGAATTAAATCAGAACAATTTGAAGTGAATGTTTCAAACGAAGAAGAGCCTTATCTGTTTGAATTGAAATTTATCGGAGACAAATATGCCATTCAACAAGCTTCTGTTTCAAACAAGATTTCAGGAAATGTCGTTATTGATTACTCTAATTCAATTTTTTTGTATCCGAAAATAATTATTCCAATTAATGTATGGTTTAATCCATGCAAAACTTCTGCTGAAGAAAGCCAAAGCAATGCAGAAACAATCAATGCATTGATTGAATGCTATGATTTGTCAATTGAAGAAGCAAAAGGAAATTATGCGGAAAATTATGTTGAGGCAAAAGAGAATGAAAGAGATGAACTCGATGAATTCATTGAAGAAAAAAACATAAGATTTGTTTCAGCCGAATACACCCATGAAATTCTTGACAGGTTTGAAGGCTTTGATTTTGGCTTGGTTGAAGAAGGATTGTTTAAAAACAATGAATCAATTGTTGTCCAGGATGAAATTGATTTGCTTGAATTGAATTATCCTGAAATAGTGGAGATAACAGCAAAAATGGAGATTGCAAAAGAGCCAACAATTATTTTGAATGCATTTCAAAAAAAATTAAATCTGCTGGAGTTTTTGATTTCGGGAGAAAATATTTTTTTAGAGGAAGAAAAACCGGAATTTATCCAGGAAATTGAAAAAGAAAAGAAAATTACCTTAAAAGGGAAAGAAAAATTTCTGGCGGAAAAAGAATTTGCATTGAATGACCCTTTTAAAGAGGAAAATCTTGAAAATTATTTAAGCAAAATAATTGAACTTGAAAGAACTGTTATTGAATCAAATGATGAATTAAGCGAAGAACAAAAAACCAGCGAATTAAATGGATTAAATGCAAAAATAAATGAATTAAGAATTGTTTTAATTGAGCAGTATGGCTCAAGCGAAGAAATAATTAATAGCTTAGAAACAGAGGCTTTAAACCTTGAAACGCAGATTGCGTATTATGAGGGCCTTGACCCGAAATGGTATTCCTGGACCAATCCCTTGATTTACATAGGGGTTATTTTTGAAACTCCTGGAGGAGTATGGGATTGGATAAAGGAAGGCGGAACTGTCTGGAAGAGCCTTAAGGAAAGGGCTGAAGGAAAACTAAAGATTGAGGAAAAAATCAAGTCTGTGGAAATGCAGAAACAGGAATTAACTGAAATTATTTCTGAATTAAAGAAAGGAAAATCATTGTTTGACTTGTATCCGAAAAATGCCCGTTCTTATGTGCCGATGACTTCACTGGAAAGCCGGACTGAAAAATCCATGTTTGCGCATTCATTTACTTACAATGCAACTTTAAGGAATGAATACAGAAAAAGAAAATTTTTGGCTAATGAATATTTCCTGGAATCAATAATTCAGGCAGAGGATTTCTTCAATATACTTCATGCGCTTGAACTGGAAAGAGACAGCCTGCTTTCATTAGAGATATTTTTAGTTCATGAAAGCCTTAAAGCAGGAGAAATAAGGGACTGGCGTGAAAGGAGCCCTGTCGGGGCAATCCAATGGGTTTTAGAGAAAACCCAACAGAATGAAGCTGAAAGAAGCGCTTTGGCGCAAAATTTCAGAAGAGAACGCTTGGGCATTGAAAAAATTTTAACCCAGTTAAAGCAGGGAATTCCTTTGCTTGAAATTTCTGAAGCAAATAAAAAACAGGGATTTGATTTTGTTTTAGGCGAAGCGGTTCCGACAATAATTAATTCAGACATAACTCTGGAATTGATTGGGTTTGCTTCAGGCGAAGCAGAAATAAAAGCCTATTTAAACGGGATTGATAAAGGCAATGCAAAAATAAAAATAGGCGAAATAAACGGATTCCATAATGTTCCTGGACTAATTGTCAGGCCTGAAAGCCATTTAGCCGACGGACTGCATGCAAAAATTATTTACAGCCCTGAATGGAATAAAGAAAAAAATATTTCTCAAAGCCTTTTTTTATCAAAAGAAGCAGTTTTTCCGACTTCCCAAAAAGAAGTTTTGGCTGCATTTACAGGGGCAAAAATTAGTTCAGACAGCGGCATTCTTTATTGCGAAATCCCTGAAGATACAGATAGTAGCGATGTTAAATTATTTGAATTAAATACGGAATTGCTTTTATTTCAGGGAATTTCAGAAGCAAAAGCAAAGGAATTATTGCAGGGTTCTCTTTTAGGCAAAGGAACTTTAAGTGACATAAAAGAATATGCCGAAAATAACATGGAAAAAGCAGATTTAATTGAAATAAAAACCCATTATTGTTTCGAAGTAAACGACCTTGGAGCCCCTTTAAAAGAAATTCCTTTAAAAAAAGTTTCTTCATTGCCGGGAGTTAAAGTGAATGCTATCGGAGAATACTTTATCACAAGCGAGCAGAAGGAATTTGCGTCAGAGGAATTCCCTGAAGTGGCTTTCAAGATTGAATACAAACAAGGGCGTTTTCCCGCAGAAATATCCTACACTGAAATTGTTCAAAATTCTTCTGCTGAAACACTGGCCGCTTCCAAACCAGACTCCTTTCAAGGAGAGCAAGACGCGGATTCCTTAATCAGCACTGCATTAAATAATCCGACAGTTGATTCACTGGTTCAGCAAAGGATTCTGGCAATGCAGGGAAAATTAACTGAAGAAAAGCAGGCTGAAATGATTTATAAAATTGCCCAAAGATATGAATCAAACGGTTTACTGCAGGAAGCATTAACCAAATTTAATTTAATTGAAAACATATATCCCAACACAAGTTATACAGAACAAGCAAAGATTAAGTCATTTAAAGCCACTCAGGCAATGGGAGCACAGCAATTTGTCCATTTAATGGATACATTAACCAATGTTGAAAATGTGGCTTGGTTTGTTGTTCCATGGGCTGCAATTAAAGGAGTAAAAATTTATGCCAAAGCATCAAATCTGGCGGAAATTACCCAAACAACAAAAATTTCCTTGCTGGATGATTTAAAGGCTCCTGTGGTTGCTGCAGGGAGAGAGGAATTCACATTGGCTTCTTCAAGCATTGATGATTTCTTTACAAGTATTTTATATAAAGGAATAATGCGCTACAAAAACTGGAAGGCAGTGCGTTATGCCAAAAAAATTGCGCCAGAACTCAGCAGGGCAGGGGAAGCAGCCAAGGCATTAAGCACTGAAAAAATTTATGATTTGGATGCATTAGGAGGGACATTAAAATTAGAATTATGCTCCTGCGCAGCCACAGTCCAGGCAAGAGAAACAACAGTTATTTCCATTGAACCGCTTCCAGGAGATGAACTGCAAAAAGTTGCACATACTGAAAGATTAACTAACATCAGCGTTGACCCATTCAAAAAAGGGGATGAACTGGAAAGCATTTTGCTTGCTTTGCCGGAACAAAAAACTAATCTTCATAGCATAAGCCAATTTAATTTAGATGAGGACTTAAAGCTTCATAATTTCATTTCAGAAGCCAGAAAAAGACTTAAGGCAGAATACGGCATAGATGCAGACACACTTGGAGACCAAGAAGTCATTGGAGCATTGTTAGGCAGGGAATACCGCGCAATAAGGTACACAAGCACGCCGGGAAAAGGAGTGTATGATATATGCAAAAAAGATATAGAAGAATGCAAAAAACTTTATAATTTCATTCATGAAAAAACATTTAATGGAAAAGTTAAAAATCAAGACGGCCCATACAATTATATCCACAGGGAACCAATGCGATACCGTAATGCAGGAAAACCAAAAATTGATTTCAGGTATACAGGAAATGTTGAAGTGAATGAAAAACTTATTATAACTTTAGATGAATTTATTCAAAGAGCAGATTTGCCAATAGGAAAATACAAAGTTGCTTCTCCACTTATTTCAGAAAAAGGGGCTTCGGCTGCAAATTCAAAACAGGATACAGTGCTTTTATATTTTACTGAAAGATTAAATCCTTCACAAGAAACAGAATTAATCAATCTTTTAAAACCTCATATTCGAACAGAATTTGAAACAATTATTGGAGAACGTCTTGCCAAAGGAATTGAATTCCAGACAAATGTATCAGCAGAAGAATATGCTAAAATAATTAAAGCAGCCGAAGAATTCAGCCCCAGCTTGGCCAACATGCTCAAGGGAGAAATAAAGATTCCTTCACAAGCCATATCAGCCAGAAAAGTCGTTGAATATGCAAAACAAACAGAAGAAAACCAGGTATTTGAAGCAGTTCTTGGCAGCTGGTATGAACATTCAACAGGAGGCAGTACATTATTTGAAGACAGTTTCATTGTATTAGAAAATTTTGACCCATCAAAGGTTACTGAAGTCGTTGTAAGCAAAGCAACAAATTTGCCAAAAAATAAATCAATAAGGATAAGGTTTGACAATAAAACAGGGCAGCTTTCAATTGAATCAAATGAACCAAGAAGCATTCTTTTAAACAAAGGGAAATTTGATTTTCATTCAGGGGCAGCACTTAAAGATGCATTAAATGCTCTTTCAGCAGCTCCAAAAGAAGGATTTAAAATTCTGGAAAAAATCATTTTAGACACACAAAGCGGTGGTTCTCCGGTTATTATTGCAAGCAATGAAGGAAAAACTTTTTTGATTTCAATGGGAAGCAATGGCAGGTTTTATTTGTCTCCGGGAATGAGCAAATCGGCTATTTTTTCGGGAAGCAGAACTTCAAGAAACCTTAGATTGGACAAGTTTTTTTCTTATTTGGCTGAAGAAGGAGTGGTTCCAAAACAGGCGCTTACACATACTGGCCCCAGAACAAGAGAGCTTGTTGAGGAATTCAGAAACTTAGGGTTCGATGATTTAAGAAGCAGTGAAACAACTGAACTTTTGCAAACAAAATATCCTGAATTATTCATGCATAATGACACATTTGAAGCAAGGACAAAATACCTGACTGCAAGAGAAGACAATATGTGGAGCATTGAAAAAGCATTAAGGGAAGCTTTCTCAGAAGAACCAAATTAATTGCTAATAATTCATTTCAGCACAGTGTCTTTTCTTTCCTGCCCGAATGAAATTATTTTTACCGGCACAATGGTTTCTTTTTCAATGAATTCAATGTATTGTCTTACTTCTTTTGGAAAGTCCTCATAAGAAATGATTGATTCAGGAGTAAAATCAAATCCTTTGAATTCCTTGAATTCAATTTCACATTTTTCAAGCGAAGAAGAACTATAAGGAAAGAAATTAAGCTCTTTTCCTCCAATAATATATTTTGTTGCAATCTTTAATGAATCCAATCCGCATAATACATCCAGTTTGGTTAAAGCCCATCCTGTGAATGCATTTAATCTTGCGGAAGTCCTGAGCATGGGCAAATCAAGCCATCCGATTCTCCTTGGCCTGCCGGTAGTTGTTCCATATTCCTGCCCTTGTTCGCGGATTTTATCGCCGAGTTCGTTCTTTAATTCAGTGGGAAAAGGGCCTTCACCAACCCTTGTACAATAAGCTTTGGTTACTCCGATTATTTTTTCCAGATAATTGATTGGAATTCCTGCCCCAATTGAAACCCCCCCGCTTATCGGATTGGAGGAAGTGACATAAGGATATGTTCCGAAATTAATGTCCAGAAAAGTTCCCTGCGCGCTTTCAAATAAGACATTTTTTCCTTCATTCAATGCCTCGCTTGCTTCAAAGGAAACATCTCCCAAATATTTCTTTAATTTGAACCCTAGCCGGGAATATTCCTGAAAAATTTCTTCTGAAGTCAAATTCAGCGGAAAAGCATAAACTGATTCAAGCAGTTTTCTTTTAATCGGATAAATTGATTCAATTCTTTCCCTTAATTTTTCAGAATCAATTAAATCCTCAAATCTAATTCCTTTTCTCAGCATTTTATCCGAATAGCACGGGCCTATTCCTTTTTTGGTTGTGCCAATGGTGTTTTCGGTTTCTGATGCCTCCATTGCTTCATCCAAAGCGCAATGCCATGGCATTATTATGTGAATGCGCGGGTCAATAACCAAATCAATTTCCTGGGATAAATTAAACAATTCTTTTTCAAGTACCCTTGGATCCAATACAACTCCTGCCCCAATCATTACTTTTTTTCCCTGAATAAAGCCTGAAGGAATCTGGTGCAGTTTGTATGTTTTTCCATCAACAACAATTGTATGCCCTGCATTGTTGCCTCCCTGATAACGCACAACAATGTCGGCTGTTTCCGCCAGAAAATCAGTTATTTTTCCTTTTCCTTCATCCCCAAACTGGGCCCCGACAACAACAGTTCCGCTCATTTAATCCCTAAAAGAGTAAAAGGAAAGAGTTTAAAAAACCTATTAGGTTTTTTAAAAATTCAAACTCTAAAGAATTTAAAAAAATAAAGGAAAAAATTATTTTTCAACCATATTATTTCTTTCCTTCGTAACACGCTTGCGAATTGCGCGAAGCACTTCCATGGACAAATTATATTGAGCAACAAATCTATTCAAATTAGTATCCACAACTGGCCTGCCTTTATTAATAATTTCATATCTTAGCCATGCTTCCACTGCTTTCTCGGGAGACAAATGCTGAGCATAATGAACATTTCTTTTTCTCAAAGCCCTCACTAAGCCTTCTTTAGTCAATCCTGTTCTACTTGTAATTTCACCAATATGTTCAGGTAATAAAAATTTATTGCCTTGTTTTATATAAACATTGATTTCTTTATTGCACTTGGCCTTTTATTCTTGGTTGCTGAACGAACCATTAAATTCACCAATTAAATTGAATAACAAAAATCCTTTAAATAACTTCAGTTCAGTGATTAATGTATGAGCAAAGCATTAATTTTATTCGGTTCAGGTTCAGATTCAAAGGTATTTGAGCCATTAGTTCAGGAAATGAAATCTAAAGGATTAGAGTTTGAATTACGCATTCTTTCCGCGCATAAAACACCAAAAGAATTAGCACGGGTTTTAAAGGAAACTAATGCAGATATTTTCTTATGCGGTGCAGGATTAAGTGCTGCATTGCCAGGAGTTGTTGCATCAGAAACAATTAAACCAGTGATTGGAATTCCTTGCTTAGGTGCATTTGACGGAATGGATGCATTACTTTCAGTTATTCAAATGCCTCCGCAAATTCCAGCAATTGGAGTAGGGATTGAAGAAACAAAAAATGCTGCGGAATTAGCTGAAAAATATTTAAATGAAAAAATTAATTCCATTACATTAATTAAAGGAAACACCGAACAAGAAAAAATGCTTTATGAAAAAAGCAAGACTTTTTTGAATGAATTAGGAATTGAATTTGAAGAAAAAGAATTAAATGAAGTAAAAGAAGATGAAAATATTCATTTGGTTTTTAAGGAAATTAATAATTTAAATGAATTAAATAATTCAAAAGGAACTTTATTAGTTACACCTGTGAAAAATAAATGTTCTTATGAAGATGCAAAAGAATTATTAAAGAATTCTTCAAAGCATTTTTTTGTTGGATTAAATAATTACAGGAATGCAGTTATTGCAGGAATTGAATTAATTAATTATTCAGGAAAACATGACTCTATTTTAAATGAATTAAGGGAAAAAGCGAAAAGAAAAGTATTGGAAGCAAATGAAGAATTTAAAGTTTAAAATTTCTAAATTAAATTTAAATAATTCAATTTTATTTTTCTCTAAATAATGCTCCGCCTTGGTATTCAATTAATTCAGCGATTTCTTCAAAAATTGTTGAAAGTCTTGAATCAACTACAAATTGGGATTCGTTTGGATTGTTTTTAATTGAAGCAATTTCTTCTTTAATGCTTTCAAAAGATTTAGTTGCTTTTGCTCCTTCAACATTTTTACAGCAAGAAACAAAGGTTTCAATTAATTTAATGCTTAATTTATCAGCCTTTTTTTGAGGCATTGAAGGACTTCCCCTTAATTCTTTGGAATCTCTAAGCATTTCATCCAATGGAACTCCACAATTTCCTTCTGCTTGTTTAACGAAAGAAAAAATTTCATAAAAAGACAAACCCAAATAATAATTTGCTACTTCTAATCCTTTTCCTGTTCTTAAATTTTCAGCCGAACTATGCAGCAATGATAAAGATTTTTTGAAGAAACGTTCAGCTGCTTCGTTTTGACCTGTAAGCATTGCATCATTAATATCATATTTTAATGCTCCACTAAATACATTAAATAAAACTTTGAATACAACAAATGTTCCAAGAATTCCTGCAATTAAATGAATAAACCAAAAAGGTTCTGCAAAAATTCTTAATGGTTCAAAAAAGGCAGTATTTAATGAAACTAAAGTAAGCAAACCCAAAATAACTAAAGAAGTAACAAACGCATCAAACATTGCAGTAGTTAATTCTAATCCAAAGGATTCAAATTTTTCTCTCATATTAGCTAAAGAAATTGCAAACCAAGCAGAACCAGTAACCATTGTAATTGGAATTAAAACAGACATTAATATTCCTGAATCCAAGAAAATTATTGCAGGTAAAATAAAAAGCCCTTGAATTAAAGCACTTAAAACAACTGGAACATATTTAGTTTTAACTGAATCTTCAGCAATTCCTTTTTCAATATTACTTAAATCAATTTTAAAAAAAGCTTTTAACACACTTCCTTTAAAATATTTTGAAATTGCTTCCCTAAAAACCATTAAAATTACCTTTTATTTATTGCAGATAATTCATTTCTAAATGCGTAAAAACTTATTTTAAAGATAACCTTTTTCTTTTAAATTTCTTTCAATTCTTTCTTTTACATCTCCAACTTCTGCTTTGAATTCTTTTCCTGTTATCATTTCATACAGTTTAATGTATCTTCTGCTTAATTCAATTACAAGTTCTTCAGGCGCATCCGGAAGTTCAGGGTCATTGTAGGGGTCGCAGTTTTCTTTGAACCATAGCCGTAAAAATTCTTTATCAATGTTTTCTGGCTCTTGGTTATTTGCAAACCTTTCTTCATAAGTTTCTTTTATCCAATATCTTGAAGAATCAGGAGTATGGATTTCATCAATTAAATAAATTTCTTTGTTTTTATCATATCCAAATTCATATTTTGTGTCAACTAAAATCAAGCCGTTTTTTTCAGCAATTTCCTGTCCCCGCAAAAACAATTTCATTGTTTTATCTGCTACATAATCCCATTGTTTTTGAGTCATTAATCCTTTTTCAACAATTTCTTCTGCAGATATTTTTTCATCATGCTCAGTGCTTTTAGTTGTCGGAGTAATTATTGGCTTGCCAAATTTCTGATTTTTTTTCATGCCTTCAAGCAATGCATTGCCGCAAAATTCTCTTTCGCCTTTAGAGTAAGCTGTCCATGCAGAAGTGCTTGTAACTCCAGTAATATATCCCCTAATCACAAATTCAACCGGAAAAACCTTTAATTTTTTGCATACAACCACATTCGGATCAGGATGATCTAATACATGGTTTTTGACAATGTCTTTTGTTTGTTCAAACCAAAATGCACTGGTTTCAGTCAAAACCTGCCCCTTGAATGGAATATTGGCTAAATTTCTGTCAAATGCAGACTGCCTGTCTGTTGCAATTAAAAAAATTTTGTCATCAGACACATACACGTCCCTGACTTTTCCCTTGTATTTTTTCCCTAAAGCAGGAAAATCAGTTCCTTCAAGCCTGAAATTTAATTGTTCCTTTATCTGTTCTTCTGAAAGCATTATTACAACCCCTAATTATGAAAACATTCTTGCTCCTGCAATATGAAATAAGAATTATTTTTTAATTGTTTCCAAAATACTCAAACACTTTCTTTATTACCTGGGTTTTTGCTTCAGGTGGTTCTGTCCTAATTGATGCAGCAAATTGCAGGAAATTACCTAAATTGATGGATTCAATGTTTTCAATTATATTCATTACTGCATTAAATGGAATGAATAAAGCAACATCAGGATCGCTGTGAAGACCGTCTTCCAGTAAAGTAATTTTTCCTTCATTTAAAGTAATTTTCAAATTAATATTTCCGCCTTCAGGAATTTCTTCAATTACAAAATTCGCATAATGGAAATCAGTTAAAACAAATACAATGAATTCGTTTGAATTAATGAAATCAACTATTGCCCTTAAGTTCAAGCCGTATTGTTCGCCGATAACTGTTTTCACAATCGGGTCTTCTTCGGGTATGGGTTCTTGTTCAGGCGTTTCTGGTTCTTCTGTTTCAGGTTCTTCAGGCAAAAAAACATCCGAAGGAATGTATTCTTTTGCGCAATCAATTGAATCAAAAACTGTTTCATTTAATTCAAGAATTTCAGGTTCTTCATTTAATTCTTCCGGACAAATTAAAGTTGAAACATAAGTGTTATAATTGCAGTAAATTAATTTATTTGAAGAAATTAATGATTGGGATTCAAAAGGCAATGAATAAATAAATTCATTTTTGGAGGAAGAAATTAATTCAAAATCATTTTC
This sequence comes from Candidatus Iainarchaeum sp., assembly GCA_043817715.1. Classification (GTDB taxonomy): domain Archaea; phylum Iainarchaeota; class Iainarchaeia; order Iainarchaeales; family JAFGBZ01; genus JAFGBZ01. The sequence goes on from JBDRGO010000047.1 coordinate 16,640, forward strand.
TTCAATGTATTGATTCAAATAATTCATTAATGCTTCAGCACTTGATTCATATTTGTTTACAATTAAACTGCATGCATTGTTTGTCACCCCTAAAACTGTCTGAATTGAATAATTACTTACTGGATTCCATGAAGGATAAAGCATTGAATAATCTTCTTGCGTGAATGAAATCAATTCAAATTCAGTTAAAGGAGAAGGAATTTCATAAGAGTATTCTTTTGCGCACTCCATTGAATCAAGTGAAGAAAAAGCGAAATCAATTTTTTCTTCTTCAGTTCCTTTAACGCATAAAGCAGTTAAAGAATAAGTTTTATCATTGCAGTAAAGCATTTTTGATTTGATTTTGTAATCAACTGAATTAATCGGAGCGGTAAATTCAAGCAGTAAATTTTTTTTATCTGATTCCAGCGCTTCTGCTTCATTTGAAGTGGATAAAAAATTCAATGTTGAATTAAAAACCGTTTCAGGGTCAGTTTCTGATTCAGTCAATAAAATAAGGCACTGCCCGTAAACCAGTTTCTTTAATTCATTTTCTTTTTTGTCAGGCAAATCAATCCAGTCAGGGTGCGAAAGCGAAAAATCATTTTCAGCAAAAGAAATAATTCTTTTTTCTGGTTCTTCAAATCCAAGGCATTCAACTGAATTGAAGAAGGAATTGAAGGTTGTTTGAACATCATCACATACTTCTTCAACACAAATTGAATTCAAGAAATAAGTGCCTTCATTACAGCGGATTAATTTCACGGAATTATGAAATATGTGTTCCTGAAATTCCCCTTTATAAGTCAAATTTAATGCTTTTTCATTAATTGAAATTAATTCAATTCCTTCATTTTCTTCAAATCCTTTTTTCATTGCTTTAAATAATTCTTCTGCATTGGATTCATTTGCATATGCTTCAATTATTGCGCCTCCTGAAGCAACTGAAACCAGTTTTCCTTCAGGCTCATGCAAGCCCCATTTAGGATAATCAAAGGAAAAATTCCTATCAGAAAAAGAAACAAATTCCGCAGAATAAGGGTCAGCAGGGCTTGTTTGAGTGCAGGCGAATAAGGAAAGGAATAAAAGAAACAAAGCAAAAAATAAAAGACAACAAAATTTTGAATTAACTGAATTCATTAAATTAATTTGAAAGCAAAATGCTTTAAAGGAAATCTGGTTTTACTATAACAGCGGATTGATTTAATATGGTTAAAAGAAAGGCTTTAATTAAAGCGGCGAAAAAAAATGTTGTTCCTTTTTCTTCAGCAGAAGAACTAAAAGAACAGTTAAAGGCTCGGCTTAGAAATGACAATAGGGACTCCGTCCCTATAACCCTGAGTTTGCTCTGCGGGTCTTCGTTTTGAACTCAGACCGCGCAGTATCAAAGACTGTCAACATCTTGTACTACTTCAATATTGTGATGTTTGGCTTGGTTTTCAATGT
>JBDRGO010000048.1:0-22131 GCA_043817715.1 Candidatus Iainarchaeum sp.
CACTAAAACAAGAAAGCAATATTCGTCCAAATAAAATTTTTACTGCGGATAATTCAATAATTGAATATAAAATAGGGTCATTAACAAAAAAGAAAATAGTCCAAGTTATTGAAAAAGTCTGTGAAATAATAAAAAACTGAACTGCGTAGTTTGAATTGTTACTCTTTTAATGGACTTGAATTGGAATGAATCATTAATGAATAAAAAATTTTCTTTTAATTGAATCCGAAAAATCTTTGGCTAAAGTTTGGCTTTCAAAAGAGGTTTATTTGGCTTGAAAATTTTTAAAATAATACGAAATTAAATTCTAATTTGAATGAAATATCAAATAATTCCCTGCTTTGTTCATATGTGAGTTTTTCTTTTACTTTTGATTCAGGAACCCATTCAAATCCATCATGTTCTTTTGAATTTAATGAAATTTTTTGTTTTGAATTCACTTTAACTGCGGTTACAGTGTAATAATAAACTGTGTCTTTTTTTGCCCATGCAAGCGGAAAATCTGTTTTTGCAGTGACTTTTCCGTCCAGCCCTGTTTCTTCCTTTAATCTTTTTATTGCCTGCTCTTCCGAATGCTTTGCTTCCCCTGTTTCTTCTTTAATGAATTCTTATCCTTCCCATTCTTCGGTTCTATGCAGTAAAAGAAAAATTTTTTTTTCCTTTTATTTCATCAAAAGCAATCACTGCTTCACCTGTTTTTAATTTCAATTAAATTCCCGGCATGTTTTTTTTATGAATTTTCTTTAAATTATTTTATTGCGTCTTTATTGTTTTTCTCTTGCATCAACAGTGAATTCCTCTGTTTTTGCTGTTGCATCGCAGTTGCCTGCCTTGCATTTTTCAATTGAAATAGTTGTTGTCCCTTCTGCTTTTGCCTGAAACCTGAAAACATCTTTTCCAAAGCAATTCTGCTGTCCTTCGCATTCCAAATAGTCGTCTGTTTTTCTTACAAACCTTACAATGTCCCTGTCATAGCCGTCAGGGTCATTTGTTATATATCCTTCATTTGCTTCATCATCAATTTCAATGTCAAAATATTCATTTAATGCAATGCAGTAATCGGCAGTGCATTCATTTGAAAAATTGTATTTGTCTGGATGAATTTCCTGCAGGCATTTCTGAGTTGTGCTTTCATATAAAACCAAACCATTTGATTCATCGCAGTCATTGTCTCTTGGATTTGTGCCTTCAGGGCAGTAAATTAACTGGAAGGAAACATCATTTTCCGGCGCCAAGCCGTTTTCTACTTCAATTTCAAATAATTGCCCTTTGTATGGTTTTTGCCTCCATTTAATCAGTATTGAAGTCCAGTTAATTGTGTCAAACAATGTCCTGTTTTTTCCGTAATTATAATTCAGGTACTGGTACTGGTATACTTTGTCAGTTCCTTTAATCCAGATGCTTTCTTTGTCTTTTGTTTCTTCTTCACCTAGGTTTTTTATTGAAAAAAATATTCCAAAAGAATTTTCTGGGCCCTGCAGGTAATAGCAGTCCTGGACAAAAACATCAAATGAATATTTGCATTTAATTGAATTCTGGATTTCTTTTTTGTAAATGCATTCTCCTGAAATGCATTCGCCGTTTTCCAGCCAGGCTTTTTCACTGCATTTATTTCCGCATTCAATTTCTTCGCATAAGTCAGAAGCAATATAACCGCATTTTTCAGAATTCAATTCGCTTTCTGAATAAACGCATTCCCCGTTAATCGATTCCCCTTCACTCATCCAGGTAGTGCCTTTGCATTTTTCAGGGCAGTCAATTGCAGGAGGCAAAGAATTATTTTCATTATTGATTGGCGGAATCTCTGAAGGAGTTTCCTGAACACATCCAAAAACAAATATAAATAAAGCAAATCCAAACAAAAAAAGTTTCCAATTCATTCCAGAATTTAAAATATTTTTATAATTCATTCTAACGCCCTGCTGGAATATATTAGGGAAATTATTTAAAAACCGAGGGAAAAATATTTTTTTGCATTTTTTGGAATGCTGACAGAAGCTGTTGTGAAGCATGGGCTGCTGAAGCGCCCTCTGGTGCCAATTGACAGTGGCAGTTGGACTCAGCGGGAATTGAACCCGCAGTCTCACCCTTGCGAAGGGTGCGTGTTGCCGTTACACTATGAGCCCGAGGGGAAACCCAGGTCCCTTAGGTTAACCCTTTCCTTTGCGCTCTTCGAGCGCATTAAAGGGAAACTCGGTTTTCCCAGACAAGTCCCCTTTCCTTTGCGTTCCTTCGGAACGCGTTAAAAGGGAAACAAGGTTTTTCTTATTGCATTGTTAATTGCATTTGCTGTAGTTTATGTGCCCCTAAAATCTTATAATATAAATTAAGCATAAAGATAAATTAATTATATATGTTATGGGTTAATTATAATGAAAAAATAAATTGAAAAAGGTTTTATCTGATGGATGAAAACATGAAAATTGAAAAAACAGATATTTTCGATGAAATTCTGGTTGATCCGAAAATAAGGAAAGCAAAGCAGAAACTGGAAGAAGAAATAGATTCTGCCCTGGAAGAAAGCGCTGAAGAAGAAAGCGAAGAGGAAGAAGATGCGGAAGAGGAAAGTGATGGGGAAGAAATTGAGGATGAAAAAGAAGTTGAAAAAGAGGAAGCAATAGAAGAAGAAACCGAATCAGAAAAAGAAAGTGAAATAGGGGAAGATGAAGAAACAGAGGAAATTGCGGAAAAGAAAAAGCCGAAGAAAAGGGGAAGAAAGAAAAAGATAGTTGATATTGAAGAAGAAAAAGGGGAAGAAGAAAAAGATGCAGAGGAAGAATCAGAAAAAGAAAATGAATCTGGTGAATTTGAGGAAGAATCAGATGACGCAGAAGAAAAGGAAAATGAAGAAGTTGAAGAAGAAAAAGAAATAAATGAATCTGTTATTCCGAAGTCTGAATTAAAGAAATTAATTATTGAGAAAGCAGTGGCTGTTTCAAAAACTAACGGCGACCAGCCTTTTATGGGCGCTGAAAAGCTTGATTTTTTAAAGGATGAATCAGGCAAAAAGGTTTTTATCGGAAGAAAAAGGGGAATTTTCAAAAAGCACGGGTTTGAGGCAGGATTATTTGTCGGCAGGGTTAAGGAGCCCGGCTTTCAGGAAACAAATGTTTTTATGGATTCCTTGAATCCGCATGTAGTCTTTGCATGCGGGGCGAGAGGTTCAGGCAAATCTTATTTGATTGGGGTAATGGCAGAAGAGCTTGCAAAGAAAAACAAGAATGTTGGATTAATTGTGGTTGACCCTATTGGAGTTTTCTGGTCAATGCGTTATCCTAATAAGGAAGCATTTGAAGTGGAAAAATTAAGGGAATGGGGCTTTAAGCCGGAAGGATTGAATAATTTAAAGGTATTTATTCCTGCAGGGGCTGTTTCAAACACACCTAAATCAACTTTTGATGAATCGTTTTCTTTAAGGCCTTCGCTTTTAACCGGAGAGGACTGGTGTTTGACTTTTGGAATTGAAAGATTCAGCGTAACCGGCTTATTGATGGATAAGACATTGGAAAAATCGGAGAAAGGCTATACTAGATTAGAAACTGAAGAATATGAAGAAAAAGGGGAAGATGGAAAAATAAGAATTAAATCTAAAGAAACAGCAATTAAAATAAAAGCAAAAGGAAAAGATTATTCAATTGAAGATATAATCGAATGTTTAATGACTGATTCGGAAATCAATTCACGCGATAAAGGATACAAGCAGGATTCAGTCAGGGCATTGGTTTCAAGATTTGAGGCTGCAAAAAACTGGGGAATTTTTTCCAATAAAGGAACTCCTTTGTCAAAATTATCTAAATCAAATCAGTTGACTATTCTGGACACAAGCTTTCTGGATGACAATGTAACTGCATTGGTTATTGGCGTTCTTGCAAGAAGAGTGCTTGCTGCAAGAAAAATTTTAACAAGAAAAGAGGCTGCAAAAAAATTCAAGGAATTTGATGTTGAGCAATTATTGGAAGTTGATATTCCGCCTACCTGGATGTTTATTGATGAAGCGCATACATTAATTCCCGGAGGAAATGAAAAAACTCCTGCAACAAGCGCTTTGGTTGAATATGTAAAGCAGGGAAGGCGCCCTGGATGTTCGTTGGTTTTTGCAACACAGCAGCCAAGCGCAATTGACACCAAAGTATTAAGCCAGTTGGACATAATAATGATCCATAAGCTTGTGTTTGATGATGATGTAAAGGCAGTGTATAAAAGAACCCCTACATTGATTCCACAGCGTTACAGAAAATCAACTTTCATTAAAACCCTTCCAGTAGGAATTGCTTTAACCGGTGACAGAAGAGAAGAAACAACAAGGGCTTTTGTATTGGAAGTAAGGCCGAGAATGAGCCAGCATGAAGGAAGGGATGCGGAAACAAGCGATTCAGTTCAGTCACTGGATGATGCGCAGGTTAAATCGCTTGCAGTGGATTTAATTACAAGAAACATAAAAGAAAAAGGCGAAATGACTTTAACTAAAGTGGAGGAAGTTGTTGATGCACTGAATTCAAAATATCAAAGCAGTTTGGATTTTGATGATTTATCCAATGAACTGGGAGAAAAAGGATTGTTTTTAGGGAAAGAAGTTATTTCTTTGACAAAACAGGAAGAATATATTGAAGAAGATGAACCAGAGCCAGAAGAACCTGATTTGGAAACAAAACAGGATTTGAATGAAGGCGAAAAAGCAGAAACCCAAAAAGAAAAGCATGAATCAGAAACTCAGCCAATTCTTTCAGCTGAATTAAAATCCCTGCCTTTAAAGATAAAAAAAGATGAAGCAGTGAAAATTGTATCGCGTTTTAAGAAAAATGCTTTTTTGGGCGTGTTCGGCGAAAGCGAAAAAATAACTTCTTTGAACCTGGTTTATTCAACTCTTTATGAAATTGAATTCCTTTCAAAAAACAGGGCAGGAGAATTTGTTTCCCATAAATGTTTTATTGATTCAAAATCATGTGAATTTATTCATTTCAAGGACAATAATTTTGTTTATTCCTCTGGCTTAAAGGAATTAGGGGATTTAAGTTCTGATGAAGTGAATATTTTACGTGTATTATTGAAAGGAAAAACAGAATTAAATGATTTGCTTGAAAAAAACGATTTAAAGGAAGAAAGGGGAAAAAGGCTTCTGACTATTTTATTTGAAAAACAATTCATTGCTTCAGTAAAGGAAGCAAATAAGGGAAAGCAGTTCTTTTTCCTGAAAAAAAAGCTTGATTTGCCTTTAGATCCAGGCATTTCATTGCTTGAATCAATTTCAAAAATGCCTTTTGTCCAGCCTGAAGCAGTAAGAAAAGAATTTGAGAATTATTCAAAGGATGATGCGGTAAATGCATTAAAGAAATTATGGCCAAGAATTACTGTGAAAAAAACAAATGAACTGCTTCAGCCAAAATGGATTGCAACACTCAATGCAAAAGGAATGGAAAGGAAGCTTTTTTTGGATGGAGTTACAGGAAAGCCGGTTGAATGATTCATTTCACTTCAATATTTTTCCTGTTTTCATGAACCACATGAAAAGGTCTAATTCTGCTGCATTCATTTTCAGTTCATTCGCAAGGGAAAGGAATTTTTTTTCAATTTTCAGGTAATTAATTTTATTAAGTGCTTTTGGTTTTTGTTTTATGATATTGTATTCGTTTAATACATTCAATATATGCCTGTCCAAAATCGCAAGGTTTTTTGCCCCTGTATTGCGCAGGAAATGGCTTGCTTCCTTCATTCCGATTCCTTTGATGTTTTTCACTAAAAATTCTCTTGCATTTTTTTTTTCTTCTTTTTTCAGCAATTCATTGAGCTCTTTTTTAATATTCAAATGCTTTCTTGCTTCTAAAATGAATTTTGTTTTGTTGTTATGAAATCTGTGTTTGTGTTTTTTGATTGTTTTTTTTATTTTTAAAGAAGGCGATTCAATGAATCCTTTTGCGCCTAATTCATTTTGAATTTTAATCGCGGTTTCTGCCTTTGAGTTCGCGGTTAAAATGCAGAAGCATAATTCCGAAAACCATTCATTTGAGGATTTGTTTTTGAAGGAATTGAATTTTTTTAATTGTGAATTGATTTTTTTTGAAAGCAAAATATTTTTTTGCATTGATTTAATTTCATTAATTAATTGTTTTTTGTTTTTTTCCATAATTAACGGCTCTTTTTTACATTAATTCTTTTGCAGTATTTTTCAATAGGGCATTTGGAACAAAAAGGGCTTATTGGAACACATAAATTCTGCCCGAATGCAACAAATAAATAATTTGTTTTTCTCCACAATTTTTTCGGAAGCTTTTGCATTAATTCTTTTTCTGTTTCAAAAGGATTTTTTGTTTTAACATAGCCCATTCTGTTCATTATTTTATGAACATGGGTGTCAACGCATATTGCTTGTTTTTTGAATGCAACTGCAAGCACTAAGTTTGCGGTTTTTCTTCCTGCTCCTGGAAGTAAAATTAATTCTTTAAGTGTGTTAGGTATTTTTGAATTAAATTCTTCAGTTAATTGTTTTCCTAATTTTTTTAAATTCCTTGCCTTTGTTTTGTAAAATCCAACCGGATAAATTAATTTTTCAATTTCTTTAATTGAATATTTTTCAAAATCTCCTGGTTTTTTTATTTTTTTGAATAATTTTCCGCATGCTTTTGCCGTGGTTTCGTCTTTTGTCCTTGCCGAAAGAACCCCCCCTAAAAGCACTTTGAATTGATCATGGGTTTCCTGTTCAATCAGTTCAGCAACCGGAACCTGCAGTTTTTTGGAGTATTTTTTAAGAATTGCATAAATTTTGTTTAGTTGGGCTGTTGTTAATTTCATGTAATCATTTTCCCTGAATATCTCTTTATAAATTTATTAAATCATATAAATAACACTGAAAATTAAGGTGTTTTTTTAAATGAATGAAACTATTTTGAATTTAACTAAGGCTTTTATCGGCGAAAGCATGGCAAGAAACAGGTATACAATTTATGCCAAAACCGCCGTAAAAGAAGGCTTTCACCAGATTTCAGAGATTTTTCTGGAAACTGCTGACCAGGAAAGAGAACATGCTAAATGGTTATTTAGATTAATTAATGAATCAAAGAAAAATAATGAGGAAATTAAGGTTGAAACAGGAGTTCCAACTGTTTTAGGGAATACTGTTGAAAACCTGAAAGCAGCAATTGCTGGAGAAAATTATGAATTCACTTTAATGTATCCTGAATTCGCGGATACTGCCGAAAAAGAAGGATTAAAAAAAATTGCAGTAAGATTAAGGGCAATTGCTAAAGCAGAAGAACATCATGAATACAGATATAAAAAATTATTGGCGGAAATTGAAGGAAAAACTGTTTTCAAGAAAACAGAAAAAGTTTATTGGACTTGCATGAAATGCGGTTATATCCATGAGGCCAATCAGCCGCCTGAAAAATGCCCTTCATGTGATCATGAAAAAAATTATTTTAAAAGGAAATGCGAAGAATATTAATGTGATTTTTATGTCAAAATTATGGAGATGTGAAATTTGCGGAGATCCTTATATTGGGGATGAAGCGCCCTCAAATTGTCCTTTTTGCGGGGCAAAAAGAAAATTCATTAAGGAATTCAATGAAGCAAAAGTTAATTTTGATGTTGAATTAAATGAAACAGACAAGGCCAATGTGGAAAAGGCACTGCATGTTGAATTAAGCAATGCATCATTTTATTTTTGTGCATCAAAAAAAGCAAATGAAACTGAAGCACAGAAATTATTCAAGGCATTAGGAAAAGTTGAAGCAGAGCATGCAGTAATATGGAAAAAGATTTTAAGGCTTGAAAGCACTCAGGAGATTAATGAAAACTGTTCGGGTAATTACAAAGAAAATTTGCAGAATTCGCATGACAGGGAAACAAGGGCAATTGAATTTTATTTAAAGGCTGCTGCTGAATCAGGCAATGAAAGGGTAAAGGAAATTTTTAATGCATTGATTGAGGTTGAAAAAGACCATTTAATGCTTTCAAAAGAAAGAGGAATTAATTAAAGGAGGGATTGAAATGGGTTGTGAAGGATGCTGCGGCTGTGCAGGATTAAATGAAGAAGAGCAGAAAAAGAAAAAAAAGGCAGAAAAAAAAACTGCGAACATGTATATTGAGGATGAAGATGATGAAAGCAGCCATGTTGAAAGGGTTGATGACAGTGACTGGGAAGAGGAATGAGGGGTTTGAATAATATGGCTAAATTAAATGAAGTATATAAATGCATGATTTGCGGAAATATTGTTGAAGTGGTTTTTGCCGGCGGAGGCGAATTGGTTTGCTGTGACCAGCCGATGAATTTATTGCAGGAAAAAACACAGGACCAGGGAAAAGAAAAGCATGTTCCTGTAATTGAAAAAACCGGGAATAAAATAAAAATAAAAATAGGCTCTGTGCCTCATCCGATGGAAGAAAAACATTTCATTCAATGGATTGAAATTCTTGCTGATGAAAAAGTTTACAGAAAGCATTTAAATCCAGGAGAAAAGCCGGAAGCAGAATTTTGCGTGAAAGCAAAAAACATTACTGCAAGGGAATACTGCAACTTGCATGGATTATGGAAGAAATAATAATTTTTAATTATTTCTTTTTTTTTATTTTTTTTCATATCCTATTGGCAGAATTGATACTGGATACAAGTTTTCTTTTAATGCAAGCGCTTCAATCAACTGCTGTTCGTTGAATGAGCCGACCCAGCAGCTTGCCAATCCCAAGTCAACTGCTTTAAGGTGCGCGAAACTGCAGGCAATCACTGTGTCTTCCAGTGAATAAATTTTTACCCCTCTTTCCCCGAAGCGTTCTTTGTTTTTTTCTTTGTCCGCGCAGAACACTAATATTACTCCTGCTTTTGCAATAAAATCGTCTTTTTGGTTATGCGCTGCATTGGATACTTTTTGCTTTATTTTTGCATCAGTTATTACAAGAATTTCCCTTGCCTTCAGCCCTCCTGCGCTTGGCGCATTGTTTGCCGATTCAACCAGTTCCTCTATTACTGCGGGGGGAATTTCTTTTTCTTCAAATAAACGGCATGAATGCCTTTTTTCCAATAATTCTTTGAATTCCATAATAATTCACTGAAAATAATACGGAGAAGTGATTAATTAATTTTTGGTTTTTTCGGGCGGTGTGGAATTCCCTAAAAATCAATTTTAATTCGCTTTCAAATTTCGAATAAAGGAATTCTATGAATTGAATTTTTGTTTTTTATAAAGCATTTCTACAAAGCCGTTTTTTCTGCAGGCGCTTGTTTTTAATTTCTTTTCCTGCTAGATTGATGTGATTTAATTGGTTTTCTGCATTATTGCATTTGTTGTATTCGGTGTTTTGGGAATTTTTTCAGCCAAATACAGGGATTATGCAAAGGAAGCATTTCATTGCTTTACTCAAACTGCTTTTTTAAAACCCTGCACTACTGGATTTGACAAAAAAATGCAGGTAAGAATTTCAACAAAACTGTCAAAAATAAATCCTTTAATTGGAAAATTTGTTTTCAAGCAATTCCAGTTAATTTCAGTTTTATTCATACTTTTAATGTTCGGAAGCTTTTTTTTCAGTGCATGGGGCGCGTATAACTTTTTCGCTTTCGGTAACTGCAATGGCCCGCAATCAAATGAATTCTGCGCATTAAATCCTGAAAGTTATAACAATTTTTGGAATATTTTATTTCCGCCAAATCCTTCCCAGGTAAGGCCTGTAAGCAGTGAAGGGCTTCCTTCAATCGGCCCTGAAAATGCGCCGATTCAAATGATTGAGGTTGGCTGTTTTACCTGCCCTTTCACCAAAGCAACCGAATCCACAATTGAAAAAATATTGCAGGAATATGAAGGAAAAATTCATTTCACATTCAAATATTTTCCGTTAAAAAGCCATGAATATAGTTTTGAGGCAGCTGAAGCAGCAGAGTGCGCGCGCGACCAAAACAAATTCTGGGAATTCAAGAAAGCCGTGTTTTTGGCGCCAAACACTTGCACTGACCCAAATCAGCCAAACCATAATGCAGTCAATTTAACCGAGGCGATAAAAAACCTCGGATTAAATGAATCTGAATTCAATTCATGCCTTGCTTCAGGCAAGCACAAGGAATTCATTTTACAAGAGGAAAAAGAATCAATTGAAGCAGGAGTTTACGGAACGCCGACATTTTACATTAACGGAAAGGTATTGGTTGCGCCGAAAAGCGTCAGTGAATTCAGGGAAATAATTGACAAAGAATTAAGCAAACCATAAAATAGTGGTGTAATGGACAATAAATTCCGCTTGAGGATTAGTAAAATAAAAAAAAAGTTATAAATGGCCCTGCAAATATGCAAAGGTTTAATTAATTTTAACTGCATTTTATGCAATAGGTGAACAGATGAAAAACATCAATGAATTAAGAAAGGATTTTCCTGCGCTTTTCATGAAATTCAATGGCAAACACGTTATTTATTTGGATAATGCTGCAACCTCTTTGAAACCATTGCAGGTAATTGAAGCTGAAAAAAATTATTACGAGCAATGCTGTGCAAACATTCATCGTGGAATGCATAAAATGTCAGAGCATGCAAGCAGGCTTTATGAGGAAGCCCATAAAAAAACAGCAAAATTCATTAACGCAAAATCAGAGCAGGAAATAATTTTCACAAGAAATGCAACAGAATCATTCAATTTATTGATGTATTCATTATGGGCTGGGGAGTATTTCAAAAAAGGAGATAAAATTCTTGTTTCAAAAATGGAGCATCATGCAAACCTTGTTCCCTGGCAGTTTCTTGAAAAAAAAATAGGAATTGAACTGGAATTTGTTGAATTAAATGAAAATTTTTTGCTTGATTTTGATGATTTGAAGGAAAAAATTAATGAAAAAACAAAAGTAGTCAGCTTAACGCATTCAAGCAATACTGTTTCAGGCATTGTTGACATTAAAAAAGCGGGAAAAATAATTAGGCAGGAATCTGATGCTTTGTTTACAGTTGATGCAGCGCAATCAGTTCCGCATATGCCTGTAAATGTAAAAGAACTGGACTGTGATTTTTTGTGCTTTTCAGGGCATAAAATGTGCGGTCCCACTGGAATCGGTGTTTTATTTGGAAAAAAAAATTTGCTTGAAAAAATGAATCCATTCATGTATGGCGGGGATATGGTTAAGGAAGTGAAATTTCATGAAAGCATTTGGAATAATCTGCCTTATAAATTTGAAGCAGGAACTCCTGCAATAGCGCAGGGAATTGCTTTAGGCGCGGCGGTTGATTACCTGCAGAAAATCGGAATGCAGAACATCCGAAAGCATGAATTGGAATTAATCAGTTATGGTTTGGAAAGAATTTCAGAATTAGAGGAAATAACTGTTTTTGGGCCTTCATTAAAGCATTTGAATGAAAGAAACGGAATAATTTTATTTGAATCAAACAAACTGCATTGCCATGAAATTGCCTTGGCTTTGGATGAGCATTCAAATATTGCAGTAAGAAGCGGAATGCATTGCGCCCAACCTTTTGTTTCCTCACTGAACAAAGAAGGCCTTGCAAGAGCAAGCTTTTACTTATACAATACAAAAGAAGAAATTGACGGATTCATCAAGGCATTAAAAGAAATAATGAAGAATTTTTCATGAACTGCCAAAAACAATAAAGAAAATTAAACTTCATTTTACTGAATTAATTCAATCAGATTAAATGTATTTTAAGAATTCAGCAGGGTATCAAATTCATCAAAAAATTTTTTCTTTAATGAATTATCCAATCCTTCCACGGCAATGTTTAACTGAGCTCTTGCCGAAGCCACACTACTAAGGTCAGGATTACGGATTACACTCTCCCATTTTTTTTCACGCATATGCACCCTAGCGGAAATATCTATTAGTTCTCCAGCCACGGCTCTTGAAGAAGCCATCTTCACGGAGGGAATATTGTACGCAGTGGTTCCTTTTATATACTCGGCGCCCACCTTGTTAAAGAGTTTTTTTACCTCGTCAGCCCTTATAATAAGATTGGCTTTCTGTCTGGCAATAATTACCTTTTTTTGCTGCCTTAACTTGTTGATTGCAGTCCTTAACTTGTTGATTGCAGTTCTTGTTCTTTTGGTTACAGTTTTTATTATTTTGATTAAACCCATAAAAATCAAATAGAATGAGTGCGAATTTATATTTATATATATTGTAAAGAAATTTCTTCTGTATTATCCCGAGTTAAGTTCCCTCGTAAAGTAGATTTGTCATTCAGTCTAATTAAACAGTTTTTCTTTCTCCTTCAAATTCATTCCTTAAATTCATTTGGAGCAATAGTTTCGTTTTTCTTTATTATTTTCCCGCAATTAATGCTTGAATTGATTCCTGTTTTTACGTTGTTTCCGATTAATGCGCCTAATTTGCGCCTGCCTGAATCAGTTTTTTTTCCGTTCAGTTCAACCTTGACATTTCCATTGTCAAAACGCAGGTTCGCGATTTTTGTCCCTGCACCCAAGTTCACGTTTTCGCCTAAAATTGAATCCCCAACATAATTGAAATGCGGAATATTTGAATTGAAAAGAATGATTGAATTCTTTACTTCACTCATGCCGACATGATTGTTTCCTGCAAGAATTGCCCCATTGCGCAGGAATGCATTCGGCCCTATAACACAATTTTCACCGATGAATACATTTCCTTCAATTCTTGTTCCTGATTTAATTACAGAATTTTTTCCTAAAAAAAGCTTTCCTTTAATCACTGCGTATTTCTCTGTTTCCCCCATTGATTTCGGCTCCAAATCAGCAATTAATTTTTCCGATTCATTTAGGAATTCCCAGAAAGCGAATTCGTTTTCTTTCTGCATTTTTGATTTTAATTCATCAATTAATTCAAGGATTTTTTGGTTTCTTTTTTTTTCCATTCAACCACCAGTTCATGCACCAATTTCTTTTTCAATTCATTTGCCGATTTCTTTCCTGATTTCTTCCGCGAGTTCTTCCGCCATTTTCTTTATTTCTTTTTCATTTTTCCCTTCAATCATTACGCGCGCCAAATTTTCGGTTCCGCTGTAACGCAATAAAAGCCTTCCCTGGTTTCCTAATTTTAATTCAATTTCTTTTGCTTTTTTTTGCACTTTCTCCATTCCGCCGAAATCCTTTTTTTCTTTTACCTTGACATTAATCAGCACCTGAGGAAATTTCTGCATTATTTTTTTTAACTCGCTTAATTTTTTTCCTTTTTTCTTCATTGTTTTAAGCACCTGCAATGCAGTGATTATTCCGTCCCCTGTTGTTGAATACTTTGAAAAAATTATGTGGCCTGACTGTTCTCCTCCCAAAGAAAACCCGTTTGTTTTCATTTCTTCAATTACATATTTGTCTCCTACATCGGTTAAAATAAGGCTTAAATTTTTTGATTCAATGAATTCATGGAATCCTTTATTGCTCATTGAAGTGGAAACAACAGTATTTTTCTTTAGCTTGTTTTTTTCCTGCATGAATTCAGCAAGAATTGCAAGAATGAAATCACCGTCAGTTATTTCGCCTTTTTCGTCAACAAACATTACTCTGTCGCCGTCTCCGTCAAATGCAAACCCGCAGTCGGCTTTCAGTTCAGTTGTTTTTTCCCTTATTTTTTCAGGATTTAATGCCCCGCATTCTGAATTGATATTCAATCCATTCGGTTCATTCCCTAAAACAATTACTTCTGCGCCCAATTCCTCAAATATTGTGGGGGCAATCTTGTATGTTGCGCCATTAGCGCAGTCAACAATTATTTTCAGCCCTTTCAGCGAGGTATTGTCAATTGTTGATTTGCAGAATTCAATATATCTGCCCCTTGCATCATCAATTCTTTTTGCTTTTCCTATCAATTCATTTTTGATTTCAGTTGAATTTAATTCTGCGGAGCAAACCAGTTCTTCAATTTTTTCTTCTTCTTCCGATGAAATTTTGAATCCTGATTCATCAAATATTTTTATTCCATTGTCAAATGCATGATTATGGGAGGCAGTAAGCATTATTCCTTTTGCGCATGCAAATGATTTGGTTAAATGCGCTACAGCAGGCGTAGGCACAGGCCCAACCAATAAAACATCAACCCCTTCTGAAAGGATTCCTGAAGTAATCGCTGTTTCAAGCATATAATTTGACAGACGGGTGTCCTTTCCTATGAGAATTTTGAAATTGTTGCTTGAATTTTTATTTTTCAGATTTCTGGCAACTGCTTTGCCGATTCTCTGGACTGTCTGGGAAGTCATCGGCTCTAAATTTGCTTTTCCCCTTATTCCGTCTGTTCCGAATAATTTTTGATTTAAATCTGTTTTATTCAATTCATTCACCAATTTAATTTTTCCTTGAATTCAATTTCCTAATTTTTTTATTTTTTCAATTGTTATTTTCTTCAAATCATTTACAACCAAATCTGCCTGGCTTAAATCATGTTCATTTCCTTTTGCTTTAAATCCAATGCATTTCATTCCAGCTCTTTTGGCTGCCTCAATTCCATACTGTGAGTCTTCAATAACTAAACAGTTTTCAGGCAAAGTATTTTCTTTTTTTGCTGCTTTTAAAAAAATACTTGGATCTGGTTTTCCAAAAGCAACATCATCAACTGAAGTAATTGAATTAAAGTATTGAATTAAATTCAATGATTCAAGAATTAAATTAATTTCTTTTCTTCTTGCACTTGAACCAACACAAATTTTAAATCCGGCATTATGGACTCTTTGAATTAATTCTTTTGCTCCAATAATTGGTTTAATTTCTTTTTTAATAAATTCAAGTAAGTATTCTTGTTTTTTATCGCTTAATTTATTTAAATCTGTTTTAATTTTTTTTTCAATTAATATTTTTTCAAATACTTCTTTTGAAGGAATTCCTTTAGTTGTTAAAAGATATTCAATTGAACAATTAATGTTTAATTCATTTAGTGCCTTTTGGTCTGCTTTTGCATGTTGAATTTCTGCTTTTGCAATAACTCCGTCCATATCAAAAATAATTGTGTTAATCATTTTTTCACCTTACTGTAACGCATTTTGCAAGATTGCGGGGTTTGTCCACATTACAGCCTTTCTTTAAAGCTAAATGATATGCCAATAATTGAATTGGCACAATTGATGCAATTGGATAAGCTAATCCATAATCTTTTACTTTAAAGAAATAATCAAATAATTGGTTTTCTTTTGAATCAATTCCAATTATTGTTCCGCCTCTGGCTTTAATTTCATGAACATTTGAAAGAGTTTTTTTTCTGGTGTGTTCATTAAGTATTGCAATAACTGGAATGTCTTCTTCAATTAATGCAATCGGCCCGTGTTTTAATTCCCCGCCCGCAAACCCTTCGGCATGAATATATGAAACTTCCTTTATTTTGAGTGCGCCTTCTAATGCACTTGGATATGCTAATTCTCTGCCGATTACGAAAAGGCTTTTCTTTTGATAAAATTTTTCAGCAATTTTAATTGCTTTTTTTTCTGATTCTTTAATTAATTCAGGCAAATCTTTTGATAATTCATTAATTAATTTTTTTGCTTTTTTTTCTTCATTAATTAATTCAAATGCAAGCAATAAGAGAATTGTTAATTGAGAAGTATAGCTTTTGGTTGAAAGAACGCATATTTCCGGGCCTGCATTCATTAATAAAAATTCATCTGAAAGAGTTGTTATCGTTGAACCCATTACATTAACAATTGAAATCATTTTTGCGTTTTTTTCTTTTGCAATTTTAATTGCATCAATTAAATCAGCGGTTTCCCCGCTTTGAGTTAAAGCAAGAACAATTGATTTTTCAGTTAATGAATTTTTGTATTTTTCAAATTCACTTGCCAGAACAACAATCGGCTGAATGCCTGCGATTTCTGAAAAAAAATATGAAGCGGTAATGCATGCATGAAAGCTTGTTCCGCATCCGATGAAAAAAACATTTTTAGAATTTTTAATTAATTTTTTAATTGAATTTATTTTTTCTTTTGGTTGAATCAAAGCCAATTTCAGCGTTTCAGGCTGTTCATTGATTTCTTTAATCATGAAATAAGGGTAATTTCCTTTTTCCGCGCTTTCAATGCTCCAGTCAAGTTCAATTGGCTTTTTTTCAATTTTTTTGTTTTTCTTCAAATCAAAAAAATGAATTCCTTTTTCAGAGGCAATAGCCATTTCCAAATCATTCAAATAAACGACTTTATTGGTGTGTTCAAGAAATGCAGGAACATCTGAGGCAAAAAAGAATTCATTGCTTCCAATTCCGCATACAAGCGGGGAACCATTGCGTGCAGCAATCAATCCGTCAAAATCCGAATGCGAAAAAATTACCGCATAATTCCCGTCAATTTTTTCAAGCGTTTTGATTATTGCGGTAATGAAATCCTTTTTTTCATAATCCATATAAAACTGAACCAAATTCGGAATTACTTCTGTATCAGTTTCTGATTTGAATTCATATTTTTGGGCTTCAAGTGATTCCTTTAATTCTTCAAAATTTTCAATTATGCCGTTATGGACAACGGAAATTTTTTTATTATTTGATAAATGAGGATGAGCATTTTCATCAGTTACTCCTCCATGAGTTGCCCATCTTGTATGTCCGACAGCAACATTTGAATTGAATTCAAAAGGCATTTTTTCAGGAATTTTTCCTGTTTTTTTAAATACGGTTATTTCATTTTTTTCCTTGACTGAAATTCCCCATGAATCATATCCTCGGTAATCAAGCCGTTTTAATCCATTAAATACAGTTTTTACTGCATTATTTTCTGAAATGGCTCCAATAATTCCGCACATTCAATTCAATCCTTCTAGTATATATATTACTCAATTCAATTAAATGCTTATTAAAAGCAGTATAGTACAAAAGCGGAATTAATGAAATATTAAATTAAATCAATAAATAAATCTTTTTTAAAAGAATTTCGCATTCAATTTAATTGATTTTTATGATTAAAAAATTTTTTTTGATTTTATTAATTTTAATTTTTTTGTTTGGCTGCATTAATATTAATATGAGTCAGGGTGGAACCGGAACTCAGAAACCGCCAAAAGTCCCTCCTCAGAATCAGGGAACCGGAAATGGTTCAGATGGCTCTGATTCAAATGGTTCTTTGCCTGACTGGGCAACCAATGTGCCTGACATTCAAAAAATGCCTTTAGGTGAAGAAGAAGATGGAACTGTTTTAGGAATTGGTTTTGATAAAGGAAAAAAAGAATTTAATTTTGATTTATACGGGCATTTAAAGAAACCAATTAATCCAGGCAATTTTTCTGAAGGCAATGATGAAGAAGAATGCAGGGATGCATGTGATGTTCATTGCGCTAATTTATTAACTGCATGCAAAGGAAACTGCACTTTAGCATTTAATAGTGCATGCGTTAATGCGCAGGCAGTCACTCAGTCCTGTCATTTATTATGCGGACCAATCCCACCTTGCCATGTTGCATGTGAAAATGCATTTGATGCTGCATGCAATGAAAATAATTTGGATGACTGTAAGGATGCATGTGAAACAATTAATGAAAATGACTGCATTGACCCATGTTATGATAACTGCTGAATTGAATGCTTATGAAATTAGTTTTTGATGATTTTGTTGCAAAACCATGCATTTCAAGTGATTCATTTGAATTTATTCCAAAAGAAAAAAATGATTTGCAGCTGCTGGTTATTGCGGAAAAACTTGAATCAGAAGGGGTTTTTGTTGAAATCAAGAATGAATTCTTTTTATCCATTAAATTTCAAAACACCAAAACAAGTGTTTTTAAAAGCGGAAAAATCCTGATGAGAAACGCCGATTCAATGAATGAAGCGAAAAAAATTGTAAAGGAATTAATTAAATTAATGATTTAAGCGATTTAAGCCAAGAAAGCCCTTAAAGTTAAGTTTTTAAGGTGGTAAATCATTCTTTTTACATTGTATTTTTACTTTTAGGAGGAAAAAATTATGGCTGAAACAAAAACAGGTTCGCTTTCAAGTGATTCAAAAATGTATGGTGCGGCAGCATATCTTTTTGGTTTGATTACCGGAGTGATTGTCCTGCTGATGAAACCTGAAGACAAATATGTCAAATTCCATGCAATGCAGTCAATCATTCTTAACGTTGTTATGATTGTTGTATTTATGGTATTGGGATTTGTTATGACCTTCCTTAGCCTGATGCTTATGATGGTTGGCGGCGGCATGATTGCAATACTGTTTTCATTTGTCTACATGATTATCAGTTTGCTTGTTTTCGTTTTATGGCTTTTCTTGATGTGGAAAGCATATAATGGAGAAAAATTCAAGCTTCCAATGATTGGCGAACAGGCTGAAAAACTGGCAAACAAATAAAGGGAATTTTTTCTCTTTCTTTTTTTATTTCTTTTTAGGTAAACCTTTAAAATCATTCAATACATTAAATGAATTGGTTTCATGAAATCAATTAAATTATTTAAGGCATTCGGCATTCCTTTGGAACTGCATTATACTTTCATTTTATTTTTCGGGGCATGGCTGTTAATCACTGCATTAATTAATTTTGCTTCCTTGGCTGGGACAGTTGTTTTGCTGTTGATTGTTTTTTCTTCGGTTGTACTGCATGAATTAAGCCATTCTGTTGTTGCTTTAAGCAAGGGCGTTAAGGTGCAGAAAATAATTTTGTTTCCTATTGGCGGGGTTGCTTTAACCAAAAACCAGCCAAAAAAAACTTTTGATGAATTCCTGATTTCAATTGCAGGGCCGTTATTTAATTTCATTGTTGTTTTTGGAATTGCTCTGCTGGTTTCATTTGTTTCCAATGTTCCTTTCTGGCCATATGAATTGTTTGCATTAAATGACCCTGTGCTTTTGGCTGAACAGTTCGATTCAGTTATAATGAATTACCCTTTGTTTGCATTGCTTTGGGTTAATTTATTGCTGGGCTCATTCAACCTGTTTGTTCCTGCTTTGCCGATGGATGGAGGAAGGATTCTTCGCTCTCTTTTGGCTGGAATTTTTCCTTTTCAAAAAGCAACAAAAATCGCTTCTTCAGTAAGCAAGGCAATTGCAGTTGCAATGGCGATAATTGGCTTTCTTTTCGGGCATATTTTTCTGATAATCATTGCGGCATTTGTTTTCTTGGCTGCAACAGGCGAAAATCAGTCAGTTGAAATCCAAAGCCTTTTAGGGAAAAAATCAGTTGAATCCGCGGTTAAGCCGATTAAAAAAATCCTTTTGCCGGAAATTTCATTGATTGAGGCAGTGAATGAATTGAATGCATTGAATGAAAATTCCTTGCTTGTGCAGTTGGATGAATTTAATTTTGCTGAATTCAATTCAAGGAATGCATTGAATGAAAGAAACCTTTCAAAAACAGTGAAGGACTTAGCAGTTAAAGTTCCGAATATTTCAGTCAAGGCAAAGGCAGCAGAAGCATTTAATTTTTTTGCATCAAATTCAGCAACAATCCTTCCTGTATTTGATGAAAACAAGAAATTAATCGGGGAATTAAGGGAAACAGAATTAAAGAAATTCCTTGCATTAAGTGAAATGAACCAGAGAATCAAGGGTAATTGAAATGAAATTATTGGTTGGAATTCATTTGAACAAGGATGCTTTTGCCAGTCCGGAAAGATTGAAGGCAATGGATTTTTTTATCAGTGAAAATTTCAGAAAAGACCAGAATACAAATTTTCTTCTTTTTGAATGGCCTCTTTCAACTAAACTTTTAAGAAAATTAAGGGATTCACATAAACAAAAAGAAAACTTTCATTCTATTAAGCCACATTTGAATACTGGAGAAGAACTCTATTTTTCCCCGATTTTTTCTGATTACAGAAAAGGCTTTTTTTCAGTGCTTGAAAAAATTCCAATCAAGCCCGGGGAAGAAATTGAAGTAATTTATTTCGGGGGGGGCGCAACAGAATGCTTTAAATCAATTTTTTCAGGAATGAGGAAAGAAGTGAATGAATACTTTAAAGCAAAAAAGATTAAAGCAAAACAACGCGCTGAACCTGCATTTATGTATGAAACAAAAAACAAAAGAGTAAGAGAATTGATTGAAAAACATAGAAGCAACTACTTAAAGTTATTAAATTTAATAAGGAACAGGGCCAGAAAATAATTATTTTGGCAGGGATGGCGGAGTGGTCAAACGCGTCAGCCTCGAAAGCTGAAGCCTCACGGCTACAGGGGTTCGAATCCCCTTTCCTGCGTCCTCCCTCTAGTTCTGTTTAGTGCCCTTTTAAGTGTTTTTCGGTTTAGGAGGAGAGGTTTATGAAGATGAGGAAATACCTTCATGATTATGAGGGTATTCTTAAGCGGGAATTGGAGCGAATTAAGGGCTCTAAATTGTCTAATAAGAATAAGAAACTGATTTTGGATTACTATAATTTCAATTTTTCTAAGGGCATTAGCATTCCAAGGCTTCAAAGGGTAATAAGCATTCTGCGATTGCTCCTATTGCTAGTTCTATTCCTGATTTAAATCCGCCCACTAAGCTCATATTAATCAATTCAATTAGGTATATAAAATCTTTAAATAACTATTAGGTTATGGGTTTTTTGAGATTGTTGTGTCATCAAAAGGAAGAGCGTTGCTTTAAGTTTCATGGCAAGGTTTTTCCTTTATGTGCGCGTTGCACTGGCTTATGGCTTGGTTTCTTTATTGGGGGCATTATTTGGTTTTGTAATGGTTCATTTAAGAGAAATTAATTCTTATTTTCCTTTCATTCTTTTCATTATTTCATTAATTCCTTTAGGTATTGATGGTTTAGGGCAATTACTGAATTATTGGGAAAGCAACAACAAAAAAAGAATTATAACTGGAATTTTTACCGGCATAATTGCAGGAATGAGCGCCCGTTACCTGTTATGGCTTTACCTTAATTTTCTTGCTTGAATTTGTTTCAATTCAAACCCTTTTTTCCCTCCAAAATTCGTTTTTTCTTTCAAACTCGTTTGAGTTCAAATTAGGATTTTTTTATTGTTGTTTGTTTTGTTTGTTGATAATTTTTAGAAGCCAGTTTTTGCTGCGTGTGAATGGATTATCTTTTGTTTCAGCAGTTTTGTTTTTTTACTAAAAACCATTGGCTGAATGGATTTAATCCTCTTAATCTTGCTTTTTCAAATCCGTTTTCTTGTAAAAATTCTATTTGGTCAGGATTCAATTCTTTTAATAAGTAATAATTTTTTTCTTTTTTTATTCTTTCTTTATTTCCCCCACTTTTATCCAGAACTCTAGTGTTTTTCCTGCTAATTCATAGTTGAAATCAATGGTTGCTTTTTCGTTTTCAATTTTTGTTATAGTGCCTTTTCTGCCAAATTGGTCCATTAAAATTGAACCAACTTCAGTTTTTCCGCTTTCAGGCAAAGCATTTAAATCAACTTCAATTATTGCTTCTGGATTGCTTTCACCATATGCTTTTTCCGGAGGCAAAGTAACTGTTTTTTCTTCATTTAATTTCATTCCGACAACCGCTTCATCAAATCCTTTAATCATTTGCCCTGCCCCTGCAGTGAATTCCAAAGGCCCGCTTCCCTCGCTTTTATCAAACACTTCTCCAGTATCAGGAAAGCTTCCGATGTATTCAACCTTAATTAAATCTCCTTTTTCCACTAATATATTCATTTCATTTTCAACTCCATTTAATTCATTATTTAAATCAGAATTAATTACTTTTAAATCAGAATTAATTACTGCATCAGGGGCTTTTTGCACGCAGCCGAACAATAATGCAGAAATCAAAAGCAGATAAATTATTTTCATTCAATCACTTCAGAAATCCATTGCTAAATCCTTTTAATTGGTTAGGGTCATCAGTTAATTTTTTTTATGAATTTAATTAATTCGATAATTCGGTGCCGGGTTTGTTTTTTTCCTTAATTCGATTTTTGAACCATAAGAAAATTAGGTTAAAAAAGGAAAGCTATGTAATTTATATTATATTTTTGTTGAATTTGGGTTGCTTGGATGAAAATTGAAAGAATTGAGGATAAAGGCAATTTGCTGGCTTTGATTGTGAGGGGAAATGATTATGATGAAGGCGTGTTTTTTCCTTCAACAGAAAAAGAGCCTTTCCAGATTGGATTGCATAGGCAGAAAAAAGGCAAGATAATTCCTTCGCACAGGCATTACCCTGTTTCATTTGAAAACCTGCAGTTTTCTGAATTTTTTTACATAGTGAAAGGAAAAATAAAAATTTCATTATTCAATGCAGAAAAAGAAAAAGTAAAAGAAGTAATTATTGAAAGCGGAGACATAATTTACATACTTGAAGGGCATGGAATGGAAGTGCT
>JBDRGO010000049.1:0-3885 GCA_043817715.1 Candidatus Iainarchaeum sp.
ACTTCACTGCATTGCCCTTCAGGCAATACTTCAATTACTGAAAGAGTGCGCTGATTTAATGCCAGCCTTGCCCCAATCTGCACCAATTCATTCATTTCAGGCCTGAATTCAACCAAAAATTCAAGTCCATTGGAATTTTTCACTACTGCACGGCTGTTTTCAAGCACTTCAATTACCGGACAAACCAAAAAAGCAGGCTTCATTAAATCATTTAACTGCTTTCTTAAGTTCTGGGTTTCCAATTCCAATTGGCTTGCCCTGACAGCAAAAATCTGTTTTTCTGTTTCCAATGAATTAATCTGCTGTTCCAAAGAAAAAACATAGTTTTCCGTATTTGAATCAGGAAATTCTTTTTTTGAATTGAATAAAGCAGTCATAAAAATCACAGAATAATAACTAAAGATAAAAGCAAATCTTTTTAATTGATGCGAAGAAATCATGATTTAAGTATTTTTCTTACTTCATCCAAATATTCCTTTGCCGAAACCAAAAGATGTTCTGCATCATTCTTGGTTTCCTTTTTTTGAAGCCCGTAAAGAACTTCATGCCTTTCCTCCCTCGCATTATTCAATAAATGGGAAAATTTTGAATTAATCAGGCCTTTTTTGATATATTTTTCTTTAACAAATTCAATCAAGCAAAAATGGCTTCTTTCGGTAAAACCATCCCTAAATAAAAGAGCCCTTGAAGCATGAAACATTGAAGCATAAGAGAGCAGAATTACGGCAGAATAAATCTTTCCTTCAAAAGAAATTTCTGCATCCAAAAAACGCTCTTCTGAAATCTCCAAAGCAATCAAAGCCTTTTCTTTATCCGGCCGGCTTTCTTTCAAAAGCCGTTTATCAAAACAATCATTGAATTTATTCATTCAACCACCGGCAATTCTCCAATTAAAGAAATTCCTTCAATTAAAATTCTCTGATAAAAAGGCTTATCTTCTTTGGCTTTTTTACTCCATTCAACTGAATTATAAATTGAATAATTAATTTCCCTTTTAAGTTTTTTCTCAAACCTGCTTAAATCTAAATCCTTTTTATTTTTAGAAATAATCAATAAATCCAAATCGCTTTCATTTGAGTCCTCGCCTCTTGCTGTGCTTCCAAACAAGACAATTGACAAAGGGCTGAACTCGGATTCAAGCTTTTCAAGCAGCCTGCTTTTCTCAATTTTTTCCAAAGAAAACGAAATTTTAAGCAACTGAAATCGTTTATTTCCTGCATTTGCTTTAAATAAAACAAGATTGGCTTTCTTATTTTTTTCAACAAACCCTTCTTTCATAAATTTATCCAATTGGTTTTTTGCAGTCATAGGAGCAACATCGCATTCCTTTGCAACCCCCCTTAAATGAAACTCCTTAAAGGGATTTTCAAAAAACAATTCAAGAATTTTCTGCCCGGCATATTCCTCAAACATAAATCCACCAAACAATTGTATATTATATTATACAATTGTATTTTTAAATGTTTATATGAGATTAACTAATTAAAAGGCAAATCTTTTTAATTAAACGCACAATAATTCATTGCATGGAAGCAAATGCGAAGCAAGCAGAATTGAGCGAAGCCCTTTTTGCCAACTTTTTTTTAAAAGTTGAGCGAAATATGCCCGCGTGCCAACGGAGCGTGAAGCCCTACTGAAAGTAGTGCGCTGGCGCCAACTGACAGAGGCGGTTGAATGGAATGTGAAATATGCGGAAATGAACACCCTGATTTAAGGGAAAGCGATTTTGGAGGAGCTATGCTTTCAGCCTGTCCGAACTGCCGTTCGGCTGAAAAAGAAAAATCTTCACCAACGCAGGAAAAATCTTTTGCAGAAAAAGGAAAAAAATTATCCAATGGATTGGACAGGCAGGAAATGGCAAGAATTGATTTGATTCAGGGCTGGGGGCAGAAAATAAGAAAGGCAAGAGAGCAAAAAGGATTAATGCTGAAGGAATTAGGGGAAAAGATTTTTGAAAAAGAATCAACAATCCAGAAAATTGAATCTGAAAAAATAAAGCCGAACAAAAAAATAATTGAAAAATTCGAATCATTCCTTGGAATTCACTTGATTGAAGAAAATGAAAATATGAATTCAGCAAGGGAAGAACTTCCGGAAGAAACCGGGGGCTTTACTTTAGGGGATTTCCTTAAAAAGAAAAAATGAATATTAATGTTTTGCTGATTGAATCTTTACTGAAAAAAGTTTTTAGAATGTAACTAAGCCGGTTGCGTTTGAAAGAATAAAAAAAATAATTAAAAATTATTGAAAGATTTTTAAAATAAAATTAATTGAATTAATATTGAAAGAATTTTTGAAATTAAAGCGGAAAGTGTTGGAATGAATTTCATTGAATTGGTATTGGTTTTTGCTGTTGTTTCGGTTATTTTCACTTATGCATTAAAAAAATTCTTTAAGGTTGATACATGGATAATTGTTTCATTAATTAAGACAAAAAAACCGCTTGCATTAATGAAGAGATTATCAAAATACAAAAAATTCTGGGATGCACTGGCAACTGCTGGATTGATTTTGGGCTTCGGGGCAATTGCAGTTGATTATTTAAAGGGAAAAAAATGCAGTGCAATTGAAAGAACTGCATTAATTTTAATTTCAGTTATTTTGCTTGGATTGTTTTTCATCGGGTTTGACTTGTTATTAAATCAGGGAATTTCAAGGCAGTCAAAGGAATTATTCTGGGTTTTTGTATTGGTTTTCGGATTAACTGGGTTTTCAGGATTAAGCATTGCATTATTGGTGCAGAGCGCTTCAGGAATAATAATGAATTACTTCATTGGAATCAAAAGCTGTCCTGGAGTGGCGCCGTTGATTCCAGGAGTGGAAATTCCAGGAGTGCCGATTACTGCGCCAATGCATGCATGGATTTCATTGTTTTTAATTATTTTAATTCATGAAGGAGCGCATGGCATTACTGCATTTGCAAATAAAATAAAAATCAAATCAGCGGGAGTAGTGCTTTTAGGGTTTCTTCCAATAGGGGCATTTGTTGAACCGCCTGAAAATGAATTCAATGAATTAAGCAAAAAAGAGCCGTTAAAAGTATTAAAAGTGCTTTCAGCAGGCCCTACAGCAAACCTTCTGGCATTGGCACTAATAATTTTCATGATTACAGGGTTTTCTGTTGGAGCAGTTTACTTATTCGGCGGATGGGCAATGCCGATAAAAGAAAACATGATTCAGGGCGCAAAAATAACTGAAGTGCAGGAATTCACTGAATTATGCGGGCAAAAATATGAAAATACGGCATTCGGAAAAATCGATGCAAACAGCCCGATAGTTTCAATTAACAGCACTGAAATTAATTCAGTAAACGAAGCAATAATGCAATTGACTTTAACAGATAAAGCGGAATTTGAATTAATTAATCCTGAAGGAAAACAATATTCAGTGGAGCTGGAAAAAAACAAGGCAGGAACATACGGAATAATGCTTGCAAACATAGAAAACCCTGATTATAATCCCCCAAAAGAATACCTATGGTATTCACAGGCAATACTGCTTGCAGTTGAATTCCTAAGCTGGTTCCTTATCCTTAACCTGCTTCTGGCAATAATTAATTTCATGCCTTTTGCAATATTTGACGGGGGAAGAATGGCAGGAATTTTATTACTTCCCTATTTTTCATTCATTAAAAAACCAGAAGAAGAAAAAGAAAAATTAATTAAAAAAATACTAACCAATGCAATACTGATTTTATTACTAATCAATGCACTGCCCTTGTTTATATGAATTAAGACAAAGCGAAATGATTAAAAAAAATATTAATAAAAAAATTAACTAAATAAATTAAAAAAAATAAAAATCAATAATAAAAAAATAAACAAATTAAAAATTTAATGCAAATTAATTAACAAAAAAAATCAATAATTAAAAACAAAATAAAAC
>JBDRGO010000050.1:0-31605 GCA_043817715.1 Candidatus Iainarchaeum sp.
TTGCCCTGGTTTTCTTCGGTTTAATTCTTTTTGAATAATTTCTTTATCTAATTTCATGCCTGCTTTAATTCCTTCAATTACAACACCTACTGCTTTTCCATGACTTTCACCGAAAGTGGTGATTCTGAATAATTTTCCGAAATTATTTCCATTCATTTTAAATTCCTCTCATCAATGCTTTTCTCATTTCATTTAATGGTGCTTGTTTGTTGGTAAAAATTCTGAATGCTTCTGTTCCTTGCAGTAAAAGCATTTCAAGTCCATTGATTGTAGTACACCTTTTCTTTTTAGCTTCCTTCAATAATTTTGTTTCAATTGGTTCGTATACTAAATCTATTACAACCAAGCCTTTTCTCAAAAAACTTTCAGGACAAATCATTTCATTTTGCTTTGGTTTCATTCCAGTGCTTGTTGCGTTAATTAATATATCAAATTCATTTGAATTAATTTCATTTAATTTTTTTACTTGAACTTTGAATTTCTTCTTTAAAGCCAATGCCTTGTTTTTGGTTCTGTTAATAACAACAGTTTCTGCTTTTTCTTTTTTCAATCCAACAATAATTGCTTTTGCCGCCCCGCCTGCTCCAAATAACAAAACTTTTTTTCCTCTTAATTTTGTTTTTTTCTTCAATGCATTAATTGCCCCAATCGAATCAGTGTTATAACCGGTTAATTTTTTGTTTTTTATCGCAACTGTATTAACTGCATTAATTTTTTCTGCATTTTTATCAATTGAGTCCAGCAAAGGAATGATTTTTTCCTTGAAAGGCATAGTGACATTGAATCCGTTGAATAATTTTAGTACATTAACTGTTTTTTTTAATTCATTTTTCTGAATTTCAAACGCATAATAATTCGCCTTGATTCCTTTTGCCTTAAATCCTGCTTCATGCATTAAAGGGCTTAAACTATGTTTTATAGGATTTCCAATTACTGCAAAATTTTTTTCATCCATTTTTTTCTTCAATTCCTTCAAACTAAGCTGTCCCTTGGCTGATTCCTTTCCTTTTGCAAGAGAAGCAAAACAAATCCTGCTTCCGGCTTTTAAGCATAAAACACGTGAAATAACGCCTTTTTCACCTATGCAGAAAGAAATCAAATTATTTTTCCTGTTATTATGTATAAGAAAATTAAGTGTTTCAATATTGTCTTCAATTCTTTCTGCTGTTGGAATTAATTTGATTAAATCAATTCCCTTGATTTTTTTCGCTTTAATTAATTCTTTTTCTAATTCTTTTCTTGAAAGGGCTTTTGAATAATGCTTTGAAAGAATTATTTTTGCTTTCTTTTTCTTTGCATAATCAATTAATTTTTTTGTTTCTTTTTTGCTTGAATTCATTTCAATATCAATGAATTCCGCCCCGAAATCAATTGCTTGAATTAATAAATTTGTTTGATTTCTCCCGGTAAGTTTTCCGCCTTCTTTTTTGCTTCTGACCGTAGCAATAACTGGTTTTTTTGCCGCATTAATTAATTCACCCAGTTCTTTTCTTGTTTCTGAATTAAGTAAATCAATCCTTAATTCAATCAAATCAGCAGAAGAAGCATTTGCTTTTCTTATTTGATTCAGAGCTGAACGAAAAGTTTGCCCTATTACAGGAACACAAATCAATTAAATTCCCCCAAGGTTTCCCTGATTTTTCTCTCACTCACTGTAATTCCATGCTTTCCTTTTTCTTTCTTCATTTCACCTATTTTTTTAGGCAAAGAAAAAACAATTTTTCCGCCGAAGTTCTTCTTGTCATGCTTCATTAAATCAATTAATTTTTTCTCTTTTCCTTTTGATTTAAATTTTGCTTTTAATCCAAGATCTGCAATCAATTCCTTGATTTTTTTTGTTTCTCCTTTTTTTAATACATTTATTTTTTCACCCAGCATTGATTCAAAAATCATTCCAATTGCAATGCTTTCGCCATGAGTTAATTTAAATTTTGAGTCTGCTTCAATTGCATGGCCGAATGTATGCCCGAAATTCAAAATTTTCCTTTTGTTTGATTCTTTTTCATCCTCTGAAACAACCTTTGCCTTGATTTTAATGCATTCCGAAATTGTTTTTCCCATTATTTCGGAATTCCTGCTGATTATTTTTTTTGAATTATTTTTCAAAAACGCAAATAATTTTTTGTCCATTATTATGCCGTACTTAATCACTTCCCCCATTCCTGAATTGAATTCTTTTCTTGGAAGTGTTTGTAAAAACTTTGTTTCAATTAAAACAATTTTTGGCTGGTAAAATACTCCAATCATATTCTTTGTTTTTCCTGAATTAATTGCTGTTTTTCCTCCGACACCTGAATCAACTGCAGCAAGCAGTGTTGTCGGCACCTGGATTAAATCAATTCCTCTCATGAATGTTGCAGAACAAAAACCAGCCAAATCTCCAATCATTCCGCCTCCAAAGGCAATTATTGCTGATTTTCTGGAAAAATTTCTTTCAATTAATTTTTCCTGAATAGCCGCAAAACACTCAATTGATTTGCTTTTTTCCCCTGCAGGCACAATAAATGATTCAATATCAAACGGCTTCAGTTCATGCATCATTTTTTTCAAAAACAATTTTTCAATATTTGAATCAGTTATAATCCCGATTTTGTCATACTTTTGTTTCTTCAGAAAAGGCTTTAATTTTTTCAAAATGCCTTTTCCAATTAATACTTCATAATTCCTGTTTTTTTCTGCCATGATTTTAACATTTATTTTCTTCATTTTTTTCACCAAAATAATTCAAATTCTTTTTTTTTTAATTTCTTTTTTTATTTTTTCCCTTTGTTTTTTCATTTAATTCCTTTTCTTAATTTTTTTTCTTTTTTCATTTAATTTTTCTTCCTTTTTTCTTTGTTTTTTCATTCAAAAACAATTCAATTGCCTTTTCTGTTGCTTCCTCTTTATTCAATTTTCCGGTATTAATTTCTGCATCCATTGCATTCAGGTAAAGATTCCTTCTTTTATTCATGACTTCCTTTATTTCTTCCTCAATTTTTTTACCTGTGAGTGATGGTCTATTAGTTCCTTTGATTCTTTTCGCTAAAGTTTTTGTTTGAGCATTCAAAAACAAAACAAACCCGTTTTTTTTCAGATTCGGAATATTTTTTTTGTCTAAAACAACGCCTCCTCCGCAAGAAATTACTAACTTCTTTTTATTTTTGATTTCTTCAATAGCCTCTTTTTCTTTTTTTCTGAAATAACTTTCTCCGTTTAATTCAAAAATTCTTTTTATTTTTCTTTTTTCTTTTTTTTCAATCAGTTCATCTGAATCAATGAAATCCATATTCATTCTTTTGGCAATCATTTTCCCTAACGTTGTTTTTCCTGAACCCCTTAAACCGATTAAAACAATATTTGTTTTTTTTAGTGGCTTCATTATTTTATTCAGTTCTTTGAAGAATCCAGGAAATGATTTTTTAACGCAGTCAGGGTTATTGATTTTAGTTTTCGTTTTTAATCCAAGCAATGAAAAAGCCATTGCAATCCTGTGGTCATTATAAGTTTCGATTTGCGCGCTTTTTGGAATTCCGCCGATTATTTCAATTCCCTTATTTTTCCTGTTTCTTTTTGTTTTAATTCCTGTTTTTCTTAATTCAGCCAATACTGCCTTAATCCTGTCTGTTTCCTTGAATTTCAGGTGCCCAATATTTTTTATTAATGTTTTTCCTTTTGCGCATGCTCCCAGCACCGCAACAGTCGGCACCAAATCAGGGAAATCGTTTAAATCAACTGAAATTCCATGCAATTCCTTTCCTTTTACTTCAACAAAATTCTGTCCCTGCTTGATTTTTGCGCCCATTTTTGAAAGTATTTCAATTATTTTTTTGTCTCCCTGCAGTGAATTCTTTTTCAGGTTCATTACTTTTATTTTTCCTTTTGCAATTGCGGCTGCTGCAAGAAAGTAGGAAGCATTAGTGTAATCTCCTTCAACTAAAAATTCTTTCCCTTTGAATTTATATTCCTGTTTTCCTTGAATCCTGAATTCCCTGAAATTTTTGTTTTGAACCTTTACTCCGAATTCCTTCATTAATTTAACTGTCGTTTCAATGTATGGTTTGGAAGGCAGGCTGGTTGCTTTAACATTCAATCCTTTTTTCATTAACGGGCTCGCAATCAGCAATGCGCTTAAGTACTGGGAACTTTTAGAGCAGTCAATTTTAGTTTTTCCTCCTTTTAATGTTTCTCCAATTGCTTTAACCGGAGGGCAGTTATTCCCATTAACTGAAATAATTTTTCCTCCTAATGCATTCACTGCTTTAATTAATTCTCCAACCGGGCGCTTTTGCATTGCATTATTTCCACTGATTGCTGTTTTTCCTTTTGCAATGCAGGCAATCGGAACCAGAAAACGCATTGTCACTCCAGAGTTTCCGATAAATAATTTTTTGGAATTAATTAATTTTCCATTTGAGCCCCTGATTTCAATTGAATTATTTTTTTTATTTAACTTTATTTTCACTCCCAATTTTTTCAATGCATTAATTGCGTGCAGCTGGTCTTCTCCAAGCAAAGGATTTTTTATTGTTGTTTTTCCTTCTGCAAGTGAGGCAATAAATAACGCCCTTAAAGTAACTGCTTTGGATGGCGGGGCATTAATTTTTCCCTGAATTTTGCCTGGAATTAATTCAATGGATTTCATTTTTATTCACATATTTTCTTTTTCATTTCCTGCATTAAATTTCCCTTCCGATTGCTTCGGCTATTTTCCTTAATTCATTCATTAATTCCTTGAATTGCTCTGGCAGCAATGCCTGTTTTCCGTCGCATAAAGCTGTTTTTGGGCTGCAATGCACTTCAACAAGCAGTCCATCCGCTCCTACTGCAATTGCCGCCTTGCTTAATGGCCCAACCAAGTAATTTTCTCCTGCTGCGTGGCTTGGGTCAACAATTACCGGCAGATGGGTTTTCTTTTTCAGTACAGGCACAGCGCTTAAATCAAGGGTATTTCTTGTAGCTGTTTCAAAAGTTCGGATGCCTCTTTCGCATAAAATCACATTAGGGTTTCCTTCGCTTACAATATATTCTGCTGCCAGCAAAAATTCCTCGATTGTTGCGCTGATTCCTCTTTTCAAAATAATTGGTTTATTGATTTTTCCAACCTGCTTCAATAAATCAAAGTTCTGCATATTCCTTGCACCAATCCTGATTATGTCAACATGCTGTGCAACCAATTCAACTGTCCTTATGTCCATTACTTCTGTTTCAGTTACAATTCCAACTTCCTGTTTCACTTTTTTAAGCAATTTCAGCCCTTTTTCTTTCATTCCCTGAAATGCATAAGGCGAGCTTCTTGGCTTGTAAGCCGAAGCCCTCAAAATTGCTGCCCCCGATTCTTTCACTGATTTGGCTGTTTCAAATAATTGCTCTTCGCTTTCAATTGCGCATGGCCCTGCCATTATCACTATTTTTTTTCCTCCGATTGCAACTCCATTGACTTTAATCACTGTATTTTCTGGATGGAATTCGCGTGAAATCAATTTATATGGCTTCATTATCTGAATGACTTTTTCAACGGCAGTCATTAATTCAATTCTGTCTTTTGACAGTTTAGTTGTGTCGCCGATCACTCCTAAAAGGGTTTTTTCTTCCCCCAAGGATTTATGAATTCTTAACCCATTTGATTCAATATGCTGAATCACTGTTTCAATGTCTTTTTGCAAAGCATTTTTTTTCAGTACAATAATCATTTCATCACCTCTGTTTCTTCAGGGTAAGTTCCAAGCACTTTCAGGAAACTTGTTTTTGCTTCCAGTTCCTTCAGTGCTTTTCTTATTTTTTCATCTCGTTCATGTCCCTGCACATCAACAAAGAAAATATATTCCCATGATTTCATTCTTGTAGGGCGGCTTTCAATTTTAGTCATGTTGATGTTTTCTTTTTTCAGTGCCTCCAATACATTAACCAATGCTCCCGGCTCATGCCTTACCGAAAACATTATGCTTGTTTTGTCTTTTCCTGTCGGATTTGAATTGTTTTTCTTTGAAATCACTATGAATCTGGTAACATTATCTGCCTGGTCCTGAATGTTTCTTGCAATTACATTTAATTCATTTTCTTTTGCCGCCTGCTCTGAAGCGATTGCCGCTGAACTATGGTAAATTGAAGCCATTTCCGCTGCCTTGGATGTGCTTGAAACCTCAATTAATTCGGCTTTAGGAAGGTTCTCCATTAAGTAGTCCCTGCATTGTGCCAAAGCAATTGGTCTTGAATAAACTTTTGTTATTTCATCCAGTGAATACTTTGAAAGCAAACTATGCTTTACTTCCAGCAAAATCTCTGCGGCAATTTTTAAGTCACTGTAAATAAACATGTCAAGGGTATTGTTCACTGTTCCCTGGCTTGAGTTTTCCACAGGAATTACTCCGTAATTTGTTTCCCCTTTTTCAACGCTGGAAAAAACTTCTTGAATTGACTGCTTTGCAATATGCTTTGCATTTCCTCCGAATCTTTTCAATGCGGCAATATGCGTAAAAGTATTTTTCGGACCCAGAAATGCTATGCTGATGTTTCCCTGCAGTGTTCTGGAATAAATCATTACCTGGTCTAAAACTGATTTGATTCCTGCTTCAGGAAACAAATTTTTTCTGCCTGTCAGTTTTTTAAGAATCTCTTTTTCCCTGCTTGGGTCATAAATTGTTTTTCCTTCGCCTGACTTTTCTTCCCCTATTTTAATTGCTAATGCAGCCCTGTCATTAAGCAGTTCAACTAATTTTTCATCTAATCCATCAATTTCTTTTCTTATTTCTTCAACTTTTTTTTCTTTTTCTAGTCCCATGCATAAACCTCCTTTTTTAATTTTCGCACTAAAACACAAAACAGCTAAATAAAGCGTGTTTTAGCGCTTATTGAAAAAAATACCAAAAATACTGAAAAAAGTTGCCGCTGGCTAACTGAATCAAATCGAATTTACTCAGATTCAAATTAATCAACTGCATAATTAACAATTATGTTCCCAACTGATATAAAAAGCTTTCGTGAAATCCAGGGATTTGACGTAATTTTGCATTATTTATATTGAAGGCTTTTTTGAGCTCATTTAATTTTTTTCCTAATGTTCCCTTCTCTACTGCTTTAACCAGTGCCGAACCAACAATTACTCCGTCTGCGCCAAATGAAAGGATTTCTTCAACCTGCTTTGCATTAGAAACCCCGAAACCAACGCAGACAGGCAGAATTGAATTTGACCTGATTCTTTTAATGAATGCATGGATTTTTTTGTTTAATTTTTTTCTTTCCCCTGTAACCCCCAATAAGGACACTGCGTAAATGAATCCGGAACAGGAGCCTGAAATTTTTTTAATTCTCTTAATTGGCGTATTTTGGGAAATAATAAAAATCTGGCGGATATTATTTTTTTTGGAGGCAGAAACATATGGTTTAGATTCTTCCAATGAAAGGTCAGCAATTAGTATCCCATCAACCCCTGCTTTTTTTGCATCTGAATAAAATTTATTTAATCCATAAGCATAAACCGTGTTGCAGTAAACCAAAAGGCCAATCGGAATTTCTAAATTCAGTTTTCTGATTTTTTTAATTAATGCAAAAGCCTTTTTTGTATTCATTCCGTTCCTTAATGCAGTTTCATCTGCTTTCTGGATTGTTTTTCCATCAGCTAAGGGGTCACTAAAAGGAATCCCTAACTCAAGGGCATCGGCATAATTCAAATATTTTTTTAAAATTGAATAATTTTGTTTTTCATTTGGAAATCCAAGAACAGTGAATGGAATAAACACTTGTTTTTTTTCAGAAAAAAGTTTTTCATATCTTGAACGATTTTTTATTTTCATATGGTTTTCTGAAACCGAATTTTTTCTTTTCAATCCTTTTTTTCCCTCTTTGAATTTAATTGAATTCAATTTTTTATTTTTTCTTTTCATATTTTTTCACCAATTGCTTTTGCTGCGTGGAAAATATCTTTATCTCCTCTTCCTGAAATATTTATCACAATTACTTCATTCTTTTTTGCTTTCTTTGCCAATTTCAATGCATGCGCCACAGCATGCGCGCTCTCCAAAGCAGGAATTATTCCCTCTTTTTCAGATAAAACTTTGAATGCATTCAGGCATTCCTTATCAGTTGCATAAGTGAATTTAACGCGCTTTTTTGTTTTCAATTCAGATAGTTCAGGCCCTACTGCAGGATAATCCAGTCCGGCAGAAATCGAATGGGTATTAATTATCTGGCCAAATTTGTCCTGCAATACATATGTGTGTGTTCCATGAAGTATTCCTTTTCTTCCTAGTTTTGAATCACTGAAACGGGCGGCATGTTTTCCTGAATTAATTCCTTTTCCTCCTGCTTCCACTCCAATCAATTCAACTCTTTTATCTGGAATGAATTCCCTGAAAATTCCTAATGCATTGTTTCCTCCGCCGACACAGGCAATAATTTTATCAGGCAGTTTTCCTTCCTCAATTAAAATTTGTTTTTTTGCTTCTTTTCCAATAACTGACTGAAAAAAAGCCACAATTGAAGGAAACGGATACGGTCCAAGAACACTTCCAAGCAGGTAATGCGTGGAATCAGTGTTTGCTGTCCAGTCCCTTAATGCTTCATTTATTGCATCCTTTAAAGTTCTTGAACCAGAAGAAACTGTATTTATTTTAGCTCCCATTAATTTCATTCTAAATACATTTGGTTTTTGTCTTTCAATATCAATTTCACCCATATAAATTTCTGCATTTAATCCAAGTTTTGCTGCAGCCATTGCAACAGCAGTCCCATGTTGTCCTGCACCGGTTTCAGCAATAATTCTTTTCTTGCCCATTTTTTTTGCAAGCAAAGCCTGCCCAATTGCATTATTCCCTTTATGAGCGCCTCCATGCAATAAATCCTCTCTTTTCAGATAAATTCTGCAATTGAATTTTTTGCTTAAGTTTTCAGCAAAAGTCAGCGGGGTAGGTCTTCCCAGATATTTTTTATTTAATGAAGCAAGCTCTTTCTTGAATGCCTTGTTTTTTTTGCATTTCAAATATGCTTCCTCCAGTTCCTCCAAAGCAGGAACCAGCGTTTCCGGGACAAAAATCCCTCCAAATTCTCCGAATTTTGTTTTAGATTTCATTTTTTATAGCCTCATTAATTTTTTTTATTTCTATTTCTTACAACTCCAATAAATTCCTTCATTTTTTTCATGCTTTTTTTTCTTGGTTTTAAACTCACTCCAGAGCTCACATCCACTCCAAACGGTTTCACTTTTTTAATGGCACCAAAAACATTTTTTGCATTTAATCCTCCAGCTAAAAAAACTGGTTTATTTAAATTCAAAACAAATTTTTTACTTAGATTATGATTATGTGTTTTTCCTGTTCCTCCAAAAGTTTTTTTATTGCCGGAATCCAATAAAATAAATTCAACAAATGATTCATATTTTTTAGCATTCCTTAAATCATTCATTGAATTAACATAAATTGATTTCATTAATTTTTGTTCAGGGATTTGTTTCTTTAATTTTTTAATTTCATTTAATGGGATTTCAGCTAAAAGCTGAATATACTTTGGTTTAAGTGTTTTAGAAAAACGAATTACTTTCTTTGCATTAACCGC
This sequence comes from Candidatus Iainarchaeum sp., assembly GCA_043817715.1. Lineage (GTDB taxonomy): Archaea > Iainarchaeota > Iainarchaeia > Iainarchaeales > JAFGBZ01 > JAFGBZ01. The sequence goes on from JBDRGO010000050.1 coordinate 9,529, forward strand.
ATCAGTTAAAACAACTGTTTCTGCATTTGAAGGAAGTGAATGAATTACTTTTTTTGTTTCAGTTAAAGAAAGATTGTTTTTAGAGCTTGTGACTTCAACTAAAAAACCGATTAAATCCGCACCAGCCTTTAATGCATTTAATGAATCTTGCTTGTTTGTTAAAGCACATATTTTCACTAATGGCTTGTTAGTTAATTCCCTTAATTTTGTTTCAAGGCTATTAGAAGTCATTAAAGAGGTTCCAACCAATATTGTGTTTACTTCCTTAGGCAAGGTTATAATATCCTTAAACCCAGTAATTCCGCTTTCAGACACAATTACAATCCCTTTAAGCCTTTTTTTAGGGATTCTTGAAAGAATTTTTTTTGTTGTGTTTAAGTCAATTTTCATTGTTTTTAAATTCCTGTTATTTATTCCAATTATTTTTGCTTTTGCATTTAATGCCTTTTTTAATTCTCTTGCATTATGCACTTCAACCAATGCATGCATTCCAAGTTTTTCTGCAAGAGAAATGAATTCCCTTAATTTTTTTTTTGGGAGAATGGATGCAATCAAAAGAATTGCATCTGCTTCAAAATATTTTGATTCATAAATTTGGGATTCATCTAAAATGAAATCTTTTCTTAAAATTGGTAAATTTGTTTTTTGCTTTACTTTTTTTAAGTAAGAAATATTTCCTTTAAAGAATTTTTTTTCAGTTACAACTGAAATTGCTGAAGCATATTTGTTATATGCTTTTGTAATTTCATTTAATCTTTTTGAATCGCATATTTTTCCTTTTGAAGGAGAAGCAAACTTTAATTCAGCAATTAAATTAATCCTTCCTTTTTTTGAAACTGCTTTTAAGAAATCCCTTTCAGATTTTTTGGCTAACTTGATTTCTTTTTTCTTAACTTCAAAAATTTTCTTCAAAAACCCCTTCATTTCAATCACTTAATTCATTTGTTGCCTTAATCATTTCACTTAATTTTTCTTTTGCTTTCCCTGATTCAATGCATTCTTTTGCAATTGGAACTGCTTCTTTGATTGAATTTGTTTTTCCGCTTAAATAAATTGCTGCAGCAGAATTCAATACAACAATATCTTTTTTCGGCCCTTTTTCTTTTCCTGAAAAAATTTCTTGAATTACTTTAGCGCTTTCTTTTGAATCAGAAACAATAAATTCAGAATTTTCTGCATAATTTAATCCAAGTTCTTTTGCATCAATTAAATATCTTTTTATTTTTTTTTCTTTGATTTCAAAAACAATGTTGTTTTGAAATAAATTCAGTTCATCCATTTTATTTCCATGCACAACTAATGCATGTTCAATTTTTTGCATTGCAAGTGCTTCAGAAACAACTGGAATTAATTCAGGATTAGAAACACCAAGTAATCTTCTTGAAGCATTAGCTGGATTTGAAAGAGGGCCTAAAATATTGAAAATCGTTCTTTTATTGATTTTTTTTCTTGCATTAGCAACAAATTTCATTGAAGGATGGTGTGCTTTTGCAAAAAGAAAAGAAATCCCGATTTTTTCTAAAACTTGTTTTTCTTGTTTAGGTGAAAGATTAAGGTTAATGCCTAATTCTTCTAAAACATCTGCTGAACCGCTTTTTGAACTTGCTGCTGTATTTCCGTGCTTTGCAATAAAGCATCCAGCTGAAGCAGCAGTAATTGCTGCAGCAGTGCTTATATTGAAGCTATTGCTTTTATCTCCTCCTGTTCCGCAAGTATCAATTAAGGGATAAATACTTGATTTGACTGAAATCATTGCTTTTGAAATAGAGTTCAATGCTCCAAAAATTTCTTTACTTGATTCGCCTTTTTCAGTTAAAGCATTCAAAAAAGAATAAATTTCTTCTTCATTGAATTTTCCATTCATTATTTCATCAAATAGTTTTTCAGTTTCTTTTGCAGTAAGATCTCTTTCTTGAAGAATTTTTATCTCAATCATTTTTTTCGCCATTTTTTAATTTTTCATTTTTTTTCCCAATTAATTCAATTATGTTTTCAATTATTTTTCCTCCTTGAGATGTCATAATGCTTTCAGGATGAAATTGTACGCCTTCCAAAAAAATACTTTTTTTTGCTCTGACACCCATTATTATTTCGTTTTCTGTTTTTGCACTGATTTCCAATTCTTTAGGGATTTCTGAAGCGCTAAGTGAATGATATCTTCCGCAGATAATCGGATTTTTTAATTCAAAGAAAATTGTTTTTTTGTCATGAATTACTTTTGATGGTTTTCCGTGAATTGTTTCACTGCATTTGCTTACTTTCCCGCCTAATGCCGTTACAATGCATTGAAGCCCCAGGCAAACACCGAAAATCGGAATTATTCCCTTGAATTCATTGATTATTTTAATGCAGTTTCCGGCATTCTCTGGATTGGATGGTCCCGGGCTTAAAACAATTAAATCTGGCCTGAATTCAGAAACTATTTCATTTATTTTTTTCATTGGAGTGTTGTTCCTGTACACTTCAATTATGCAATTTCTTTTTTTGAATTCATCAACTAAATTAAATGTGAATGAATCAAAATTATCAATGAATAGAATTTTCAAATAAAACGCCTCCTGCTTTTTTTATTGCTTCAATGCATGCCTTTGCTTTTTTTTCTGTTTCAAAAAATTCCTGTTCTGGATTGCTTGAATTAATTATTCCTGCCCCTGTCCGGACAAATGCTTTCCCTTCTTTTAATTCAATTGCCCTGATAACAATTGCACTCAGTAAATCTTTGCTTGGAGTAATATACAGAATGCTTCCCCCATAAAATCCGCGGGCATTTTTTTCATATTTCCTGATTAATTCCATTGCCTTGACTTTTGGCGCTCCGGTTAAAGTACCCATATTCATGCAGGCTAAATAAGCATGCAGTGCATCCAGTTCAGGCCTTAATTTTCCTGAAACATTTGAAACAAGATGCTGCACATGAGAAAATTTTTCAACAGAAAACGGCTCAATTACATGCCTTGTTTCAGGAATAGAAATTTTTGCAACATCGTTTCTGGCTAAATCCACAAGCATTGTATGTTCAGCTAATTCTTTTTCGCATAATTTTAATTCAGTTTCATATCTTGAATCCAGTTCTAAATCAATTTTTCCATTGATTTTTCCTCTTGGTTTTGTTCCAGCAATTGGTCTTATCTGAACTGTTTTTTCTTTTGCATTGCCTGAAACTGAAATATACATTTCAGGGCTTGCTCCCAATAAAACATTATTTGAATTATTGAAATAAAACATGTAAGGCGAAGGATTCAGTTTTCTCAGTTCCCTGTAAATTTCCAGTGGTTCGGAATTAAAATCAGCTGAAATTGTTCTTGAAACAACTGTTTGAAATACATCCCCTTTTGAAATATGTTCCTTGATTTTTTCAATTATTTCAATGAATTCTTTTTTTGAAGTGTCGCTCTGGATTTTTCCTTTTATTGGCGGAAACCTTTTCGGGTCTTCAGGAAATTCAGTTAATAGCTCTTCATAAAAAGAAATTTTTTCAATGCATTTTTCATGAATTTCTTCCCTGTTTTCTTCTTCGGCAATTAAGGCGTTTGCTATAATAAAGGTTTCATTGGTTTTATGGTTCATTAAAAACAAATTATCTAAATAATTGAATTCATAATCAGGATCATCTAAAATGTCTTTTTTGTTTTTAGGAAGATCCTCGAACTGGTCAATAAAATCATATGAAATCGCCCCAAACAAACCAGCATAGGGCGGAAATGGCTTAATTGTTGGCTGAAAATGGAATGCCACTGCCCTGATTATATCCATATGAGTTGGCAGTTTTAGCCTTTTTTCTTCTGAAACAAATTCCCTTTTTGGCAAAAGTGTTCCTGAAATTTTTTCTTTTTTGTAATGAATTGAATCACAAAAATCAAATTTTCCTTCCAGTGACTTAATGAATTTTTTTCCTAATTCATTCAATGCAGTAATTTCAAAATCTTTTCCTTTTCCTTTTAAATTAATGCAGGGATCGCTTGAGCCGATGCTTTGCTCGCCATACTTTGGAATAACCTCTGCGGATTCCAATAAAATGGAATTTTTCTTTGAGCCATAATCTGATAATTTGGCAAAGTAATCCACCGGACCATATGATTTCCTTAATTTCTTTATTACTGGAACGATTGTTCCGATTTTTGCCTGCCTGATTAATTCAATTGAATCAATTTCATTCATTTAAATCACCTCCTGGGTGATTTAAAGCTTTAAATTTCTTCAAGAAATTTAAATTCATTTAACCACCTCCTTTTAAAGCCAGAATTAATTGAATTCCTTTAATTAAAGAATTAGAACTGCCATAGCCAGAGAAAGAAATGATTTGATTTGAAATAATTTGATTTGAAATATTCAGAAAAAGTAAAGCGATTCCTATGGCTGGCAAAATCATTCTGTATTAAGCCAAAGTAAATCACATTTTTTCATAGTTAGTAATTACTGTACGCCTAAGTATTTAAACTTTGCCTCAGGAAACCAAAATTTATTATATATGGAGGCAACGCTCTTTTTTCTTCCTTATTTTTTATTCTTTTTGCTTTAATTTATTTAATATGGTCTCATTTGAACGCGCCGCAGAAATTCTTGATGACGCATTAAAATCAAAAAAAATGGTGTCTATAGTTGGAAGCATGCGTGTTGAGTACTGGGGCAGGGCTGCTTCAAAGCTTCCGAAAGGAAAAAGAATGCTTTTAATTAAAGGAGATAATTCAGTTGCAATTCATCAGAATAGATTACTTCGTCCAACTAATTATATGATGAATGCAGTAATTGCAATTGAAATTCAGGATAACACATTAGTATTGAATGCAAAGAAAAGAAATCCAAAAGAATCAATTAAAGTTGTGTTTCATTCAATTGAAGACATTAATGCATATGAAATGACTTCTTCTAATGATTTGCGTTTATTCGGAAGCGAAAAAGATTTAAGTAATCAATTAATGGAAGACCTTTCTTTTTTAGAACCTGGATTGAAACCATTAAAACAAGAAAGCCCTCTTAGAAAAGGCGTAATTGATATTCTTGCAGAGGATGCAGAAGGGAATTTGGTTGTGGTTGAAGTGAAACGCAGGAAAGCTGATTTAAATGCAGTAACTCAATTGCAGCGTTATATGAAGCAGGTTGAAAAAATTAAGGGAAAAAAAACCAGAGGAATTCTTTTAGCACCTGAAATAGGCAAAACTTCAATGGAATTACTTGAAAATTATGGATTAGAATTCTGTTCCTTTGATTTTGAAATATCAAATCCAAAAGCAAAAATCAAGGGGATTCAAAAAAAGCAGAGGACTTTATTTGATTGAAAAGTATGGCTAGCAGCATAAATTGAATTTAAAGGAATGGCAGTTGGCTGGAAATATTTGAATTAGTTTATTAACTAATTAGTATTGTTCCTGTAATCATTAATATTATTGCTATTATTTTTTGGATTAATGTTGTTTTTGTTATTTCTTCTTTTATTATTTGTGGTTTCCAAATGCTTAAAATTACTGCAAAAATTAATACAAAAACCGGCTGGAGGTTGGTTGTTCCTGAAACAATTGAAACTGAACCGAATGAGAGTGCGATAATGAAAAACAAGTCCGCTGCTTGCGCAATTGATTCGCTTGAACTAGCAAGCAATACTGGCTTGAATAATTCTTTGACTGTTTTAAGTATTGCTTTTCCTTTTAATGTAAAAACTAAAATTAATGGAAGCAATAACAGGTTTTTTTCCCAGAAAAAAACAGTCCAATAATTCATGTAATTAAGAAAGTATTCGCTTAAAATGCTGGTTATTGCATAAAGCAGGGTTGCAAAACCCATTAAAATTACTCCTTTGCTTAATTCCATTTTAACTGTTTTTTTTAATGAAATCAAAAAAGCCCCAATTAAAATCAATGCAATTCCGGTATACTGGTTTGCTGTTAATATTTCATTAAAGAATACTGCAGCCATTACTGCAACAAAAACAGGCGCCAATAAAAGAATTGGAATCACTCTTGAAACTTCATCAATTAAAATTGATTTAAAAAACAGGTAATTTGCAGTTGTCTGGATTAATGCAAAAAAGAAAAAAATTAATAAAAAATAACTCGAAGGAACTTCAATAGGAACTAAAATAAAAACAATTAATGAAAAAATAACTCCAAGAATTAAAGTAATAAACAAATGAATTAATGGATTTTTTGTATGAGTGCTAATTACATGTTTGTCCAACACATTGCTTAAAGCCCAAAAAGCAACAGCTAAAACAGAAAAAAACAACCATTCCATTCAATCACTTCAATGTTTAATCATCTGAATTCTTTATAAAATAAATGAATTTAGACTAATTAAACAATTCCCTTATTTCACTTCTTTTCGTATCCTTGTTTTTTCGCTTTTTGAGTTTGGTTTTTTTTGGCAATAAAATAAATTTGTATTAACAGCATTACTGCCAGTATTGCTGAAAAAGGAATAATTAATTCAGAGAATATTGGAAAAGAAAACTGTTCATTGCTTAAAGGCCAAAGCAGTTTCACTGGCCAATAAGTGAATAAAACATCAGTCAATCCATGCAATGCAAATCCTCCTGCAAAAGCAAGGAATGAATTCAATTTATTGAGCTTAAAGTATTTTCCAAGAATTAATGCAATTAAAATTCCAAGAATTAATCCATAAATTGGCGCATGAAATAATTCATGATGGATTTGATAGTATAAATTCATGTCAAAAAAAATCGGCAGCCCATCCAAATCAGGAAGCATTCCGGCAATGAATGTAATTAACCAGATTCTTTTGTCCTTGGTTAAAGCCGAAGCAGTAAAATAAGGAATCAATCCATGGAATAAAGTAAACATTTTAATCTCATAAATTAACTGCCTGAATTAATAAATCTGTTTTGGTACAAAAATAATGTATTCAGAAAAATTGATTAATTTCTTTTCGCCTTTGGCTGATTTAATTAATGCATAATGCTGTTTGGCTGATTAAATCAAGACATTCAGAATTCAGTTTTTTCTTCATGATAAAACCTTAAAAAATTTTCATAAGAAAAGGCAATTGTTGTTTTATTCTCTCTTTTGACTGGTTCTGTTCCTTGTTGTGATGCATAAGCAACAAAGGCTTTGCCCCTAAAAACCGGGCTGTGGGCTGTTCTAATAAACACATGGACTGCTGGTTGAGCTGTGTTAGACCTGATAAGAGTGCCTTCCGCAATTATTTTTGAAGGGTTTTTTTTCAAAATTAGTTTTAGTTTTGCGCCTCCTGATAAATTAATTGTGATTCTTTTATCTTCAGTCCATCCTTTAGCCAGTCCTGAAATTTTTTTAATAATAAATTCTTTTCTTGCATCCAGCGCTTTTTTTGCAAGGGCTTCATTGATTTCTTGGGTTTTTGCTTTTTCCGGCTTTTCTTGAAATCTTAACCGGTCTCTAACCAGCCTAACCCATGCTCTAATTCCTTTTTCTGGCTCTGCAGAAGCAGTTCCTTTTATTTTTCCCATTTTATGCTCCATAAATTATCCCTGCATATTTAAGCCCTGCTTGTTTTTTATTCTTCAAAGAATTTCTTTTATACAATTATTTTTAATAACTATTGTGTTATTGGTACTTTATTTGAGGTAATTATTATGAATATTAAAAAAAACCAGTTTTTGGGTTTAGCGTGTTTTCTTGCATTGATTTTATTTTGGGTTAACATGCCTTTCATTGAAGGAAGAGCAATTGGTTCATTAGTGTTATTATTGCTTGGAATTTATTTGATGATAAAGTGATTTATTAAAGAAAGATTATCTTTGTTTTGTGCATTAATACTTTTATTATGTATACACTAGCCATGCGTTGCGATTATAATAGCAGCCTTTATATATTGTTTTTGTGGTGTATAAACGATACATTTAAATAAATGTGGTGTATACTTATTTGTTATGGTGTTTGTAAGAAAAATTAATGATTATTATGTTTTGGTTCATTCAGTTAGAAAAGGCAAGAAAGTAGTTAAGGAATCAAAATATATTGGAAAAAAACTTCCTTCTAAGGTTAGATTAGAGCAGTTAAAGAAAGAGTTTTTGAAAGAAATTAAGGGTGAGAGATATAAGTTTTTTTCTGCTGAAGAAATTGAATTAATTGAAAAGAAAAAAAAAAGAGTATTCAAATGGTTTAAAAAAATTGAGTTCTTTGGAGAAAAAAAAGTATTTGAAGAATTTCATGATTCGTTTTACTTATGACAGCAGCAAGCTTTCAGGCGTTAAGGTTACTTTGCGCCAAACTTCTCTTATTTTAAAGGATGGAATTGTTCCTAAAGGATTCAAGAATTTGAAGACAGTTAAGGAATTGGAGAATCATGAAAAAGGCGTTGTGGCAATAACTAAATTTAAGGGAAAACTTGATGTTAAATTCATTAAAAAACTGCATAAAATTTTGATGTCTGGAGTTAATGATGAAATTGCAGGAAAACTTAGAAGTGAGTTGCATAGAAATGTTGAGATTGCGGGAACTGTTTTTGTTCCCCCTAAATGGAATGAATTAGATAAAGAGTTTAAAGAATTTTTTAAATGGTATAAATCTAATAATAGAAAATTGCATGCAGTAGAGTTAAGTGCTTTGATTCATTTAAAATTGATTTCTTTGCAGCCTTTTGCTGATGGTAACAGCAGGGTTTCCCGTTTGCTAATGAACTGGATTTTATGGAAAAAAAATTATCCAATGATTGACATTAAAGTGGAAGACTTAGAAAATTATTACAATGCATTGGATAAATATCAGATTGAACACAAAGAAAAACCATTCGTTAAATACATTAAAGAAAAATACTTTGAAACAAAAAAATAGGCAACCATTATGCAATAACACCCGATTGTAGACACTGAAAACAAAGTAATTATTGTAGGCGGCGAAGAAAAAGAATCAAAAAGAACTATTTGTGTGGTAGGGAAATGAGTTTTTTTGCAGATATAGAAAAAAGCAAATCCTGCCTACTAAAATGTGATGTCTAGAAAATATGTCACTGGTTGAGGTATCTTGTTTTTGGTGTTTCGTATGCTAGACTTTGGTGTGGTCTTTTGTAGTTGTAGTATTTAATGAATTTTGTTAGGTTGTTGAATGGTTTGCTTTCTTGTATGTATGTTAGCCACCATCGTTCTATTTTGCCTGTTGTTTGTGGGTGTTGGATTCTTCCAACAATGTGTTTAATGCCTAACTTCTCAAGTTCAGTTTGATATTTTGATCCTTGTTTTTTCCAGTATTGTGTTCCATGGTCTGTTAGTATTTCTCTTGGATAAACATATTTCTTTGCTGACTTGTGTAATAGTTTCAATGTGTTTTCTGTTGTTGCTTCTGTAAACTTGCTTGCTCCAACTATAAATCTAGAATAGTCATCTAGGTAAGCTGTTAACCAACAGTCTTCTTCACTCAACCATTTCCAGTCTGTTTGCCATAAACTGTTAGGATTCTGCCTTTCAAAACGAATGTACTTGTATCTCTTACTTTTCTTTGGTTCTTTTTTGATTTCTCCTCTTTCAATTAAAATCTTATGAACTGCATTATGAGACAACTTTAATCCCTGTTGTTTATTTAGCATGAAAGTTAATTTATGCACTCCCCAACTAGTTTCACGTTTCAACTCAACAATCCTATCACGCAGTTCTTGAGGATATTCCTTTTTTGGTCTGCCAATATCCTCATAAACCAAAAACTCTTGACTAGCCAATCTATAAACATGCCTCTTAGAAACATCAAAATGTTTACTCAAAACAGAAGCAGAAACACCACTCCGAAAATCCTTAACAATCTTTTTCTTTGCACGAAAAGACAACCTCAAATAAATCACTCAAAGAAACAGAACAAGCAAAAATAAAGAGTGACATTATTTCAGGACATCACATCCTGCCTACTAAAAACATACCTTTATTAACCACTATAGATATTATGTTACTCTATGGTTGCAGGAAAATTTACAACAATTCAATTAAGCCCTGAAACAAGGGACAAGTTAAGGGATATGGGTAAAAAAGGGGAAACATACGAAGATATCATTCTGAGATTGCTTAAATCTAAGAAAAAATAAAGGTTTTTTTATTTAATGCAAGGTTATTATAATAGATTGAATCTATTGGTTAATATGGATAAATTGGATTTTAAGGCTTTAAGGCAGAAATTCTTGGATTTGTATGTGAATTTGCCTATTCCTTTAAGAAGGGAAATTATTGCAGTAATTAATTCAGAACCAGTTTCATGGAATATAGCATATACAGAAATCAAAGCAAATACTGAATTTGGAAAAAAAATATTAAAAGAAATTAATAAATTAAAATTATTAAATTGAATTGGTTTTATGATTCCAAAAGAAGCAAAAGCACTCGTATTGGAAAGAATAATAAATTATCTTCCAGAAGACGCTAAATTAATGGTTGCGAATGAATCATCCATAACAAAAAAAGAATTAATTGAACATGTTAAAAAAATGGATTTAGTCGGAAAAGAATACATTGAAATGGAATTACTCTATTTGAGAAATATTGTTAAAAGGCATGGTGCCAAATGAGCTTCCTAATAACCAGATCAGAACACGATGACTCGAATTATTATTTATCTGAATACTCAAAAGAAATAATTAAAACCGCTGAACAAAAAGGAATTAAAGTATTTGACTGCAATAAAGAAAATGCTTCAAAAGAAAAAGTAAGCATATTGCTTAAAACAAAAAATCCTGAATTTGTAATGTTTAATGGGCATGGCTCAGAAGAAATAATTACCGGACACAAATTTGAACCAATAATAAGATTAGAAGACTCAAAATTATTAGAAAACAAAATCATTTATGCGAGAGCATGCAATACATCAAAAAAACTAGGCAAAAAATGCACTGAAAACAAAAAAACAGCATATATTGGATACAATAAAAAATTCAAATTATGGATGAACAATAATTACTCTCATACTCCATTAAAAGACCCTTACGCTGAACCCTTCCTCAAAACCACAAACCAAATACCAATAACAATAATAAAAGGAAGCACAGCACAAGAAGCACACGAAAAAGGAATCAATGCAATAGAAAAAGAAATAGAAAAACTAGAAAGAACCGATGCGCCAAAAGAACTACAATTCCTGTTACCTGCACTATATTGGAACCAACAAGCACAAACAATACAAGGAAACAGAAATAAACAAATAAAAAGCCAAACGATAAAAATAAATATTTCAAATCCCCATTTTTTTCAAGTACAGCAATAAAAAAGTGTATATAACTTATAGTGTGCGTTGGTTATTGATGATAAAGTGATTAAATGCCTCGTTGGAAAACAACATCGGACAGAAAATTTGTTGTTCCTCGTGCTTTTGAGAAGGTAAAAATGCATAATTTTTCTAAGGAAAGCATCAATTCTTGGCTTCCTTCTAGAAAAGATATTAGAAGAATAGTTTCATCTGTTAGGCACATGCATAAAGTTATGGGTTTTGAAGGTAAACCAACTGTTTTAGAAATTGGTGGAGGAAATGGTTTTTTTGCAAGACTTTTAGCAGAAGAAGGAATTCAAGTAGTTGTTTTAGATCCTAATGTGCATAAAGATCATTTTTGTGGGCATCCAAATATAACTGAATTAAGAACTTGGCTTGGGACAGTAGCAGATGCAAGAAGACAGTTGAGTAGAGCTAAACCTGAAGATAGAAAACATGCTCAAAAAAAATTAGAATTATTTGAAAAACTTATTAGACAAAGAATTCCAAATGTTTCAGAACTTAAAGGGACTGGTTTGATTCCAAAAAATATTTCAGCAGTAATTAATATGTGGCCTTCAGAAGGCATTGGTTTGGATCCAGAATTACGGGCTTTAAAAGCACCATTAATAATTACTGGTCTTGAAAAAGGTGATGCAACAGGAATTGATAATCAATTTCATCCAGGAAGAAATTATAAAAAAGTTGCTGAATGGTCTGGAATTACTCATTATGATACATATAGAATTTCAGAGGGAAGGCATTATGAAAATCTGCCTGGTTTAACTACTGAAACTCATGTTCGAAGAGATTTAGTTCATCACAGAAGTTCTTTAATTGAAAGAATGCGTCGTTCAGATAGAAGACCTGGAAGATATCATTGGGAAAAAGATTTTGAAGATGAATTTGATTCAGCAAATCAATTAGCAGCAAAACTTGATGATCCAAAAAAAGCAGGCACATTAGAAGTTATTAGAAACACTCCTGAATTAGCTTTTTTGGAAAATGGTTGGAGGCAAAGAAAAAACGGTGCTGTTGAAGTTCTTGCTTTTTCTGAAAGAAGTTCACTATATCCTGAACTTTTGAAATTAAAAAAAGGAGAAGTATTCATACATAATCATCCTCCAAATGAAAAATCAGCTCATCCGGCTTTTCCTTCAGAAGGCGATTTACTTCATTGGGTAAAAGAAAGGACGGAACAGGGTTCTAAACATGAACGCCAACAAATTGTTTGTATTGGAAGAAAAGGAGAAATAATTGGAGTAACAACTTTGGATTTATTGCCTGAAAGCAGTTTTCGTAGAAAAGGGGAGCTTAATATGGCTATACCAATACTGAAAACAACTGCTCGTAGTTATTTAAGAATTTCAAATGAAAAAAAACCAAAAGCACTTAGAGATCTATTTGGAATTGCTATTTCTTTTAAGCCAATGAAAGGATATTATTTGGATAAAAAAACAGGTAGATACGAAAAACGAGTTAAAAAATAATTCATTTCTTCTTATTTTTTCCATTCATTTTTCTTACAACAAATTCTTTAATTCTTGGGCCTTTCATTTTAGTGATTTTTGTTTGAAGGTTTTTTCCTAATTTGATTTTATCGTTTTTCTTTGGAATTCTGTCAAGTTTTTTCAGAAGCACTCCTGAAATTGTATCAAATTCTTCTATATTAAAATGTGTTTCAAATTTTTCATTGAATTGTTCTACACTTACTCTTGGATCAACTTTGAAAAAATTCGGACGAAATTCAATAATGGAAGGAATTATGTCGTCTTCATCATAAATTTCACCCACAATTTCCTCTAAAATATCTTCAGTTGAAACCAATCCCATTAATCCACCATGTTCATTTACAATTAAAGCCATTTGATTTTTACTGGATTGAAGTTCTTTAAGTAAAGTGTCAATTTTTTTTGTTTCAGGAACAAAAAGAGTTTGTCGTAATAAATCCTCTAATTTGAATTTTTTTTCTTTAGCCCAATATTCTAAAATGTCTTTAACATAAAGAATTCCAACAATATTGTCTTTTGTCTGATTATAAACAGGCAATCTTGAATGATTTGTTCTTCCAACAACTGATTTAATTTTCTTTAAAGAAGAATGTAATTCAATCATTCCAATTTCACTTATTGGAGTCATTATTTCTGTAACTGAAGTATCATTGAATTCAAATATTTTTTGAATCATTTCTTGTTCTTCTGCATTAATTGCTCCTTCTTCTTCTCCAATGGAAACAATGGAACGAATTTCATCTTCAGTTAAAATATCGTGAGTTTTTCCGCCTATTAATCTGCTTAAAGTTATACTGAATGCTTCAAATAAATAAATTATTGGAGAAAGAATTTTTTGAATTAAAAGCAACGGCCCCGCAACATTCAACGCAATTCTTTCTGCATTTCTTAAAGCAACTGTTTTAGGAGTGATTTCTCCAAAAACTAAAATCAATAAAGTCATTATTCCTGTTGCAATTGCAATCGCAAATTCTGAAGGAAACAAGTCCAAAACTATTGCAGTTGCTAAAGCAGAACCAGCAATATTAACTAAATTGTTTCCAATTAAAATTGTTACAAGCATTCGATGAGGATTTTCTTTTAATTTTTGAAGATTTATTGCTTTTTTTTTGCCTTCTTTAATTAATTGTTTTACTCTCATTCTTGAAACAGAAGTTAAAGCAGTTTCAATTCCTGAAAAGAATGCAGAAAGAAAAATAAATAAAAGCAAAAGCAATAGATTTAATTCCAATGACAAACTCAATTCCCTCATAAATAAATTTAAATTCAGCTTACTGAATTTAAAGCTTTAAATCACTTAGTGATTTAACTGAACTTAATCAATAATATTAAATGCTTGGCTTAAAAAAGCCTTTCCCTTTTTTCATTAATTCCTCTTCAATCCTGATTAACTGATTGTATTTTGCAGTGCGTTCCCCTCTGCATGGCGCCCCTGATTTAATCTGCCCGGTTCCCAACGCAACAGCCAAATCAGCAATAAATGAATCCTCTGTTTCACCGCTTCTATGTGAAACCATGCAATTCCATTCCGCCTCTTTAGCCATTAAAAAAGCATTAATGCTTTCAGTAATTGTCCCAATCTGGTTTACTTTCAATAATAATGCATTGCATGAATTCAATTCAGTTGCTTTTTCAATTCTTGAAATATTAGTAACAAGTAAATCATCCCCTACTATCTGGATTTTTGAACCCATTTTTTTTGTTAGCTCTGAAAAACTTTCCCAGTCATCTTCATGAAAAGGGTCCTCTAAAGAAGCAATTGGATAATTTTTTATTAGTGAAGAATAAAAGTCAATTAATTCTTTTCCTGAAAATTTTTTTTCATCAACTTCATATTTGTTTTCTTTCTTATTAAAAAATTCATTTGCTGCTGCATCAATGCATAATTTAATGTTTTTTCCATAACCTAATTCATCCACTGAATCAAGAATTATTTCAATTGCTTCAGAAGTTGAATTTAATTGCGGAGCAAATCCTCCTTCATCTCCAACATTAACTGAACTCACTCCATATTTTTTCTTTAATTGTTTTTTTAATTCTTGATAAATTTCTGAACTCATTTTAATTGAATCAAAAAAACTTGCTGCCTTCACTGAAGCAATCATGAATTCCTGTATTTTCAGTTTTCCTCCTGCATGTTCTCCACCATTAATTATATTACAGCAAGGCACAGGTAAACACATTTTTTGTTTTCCGCTTAATTCATTTAAATGTTTATATAATGGAATTTCTTTTCCTTTTGCCCCTGCGCGTGCAGCAGCCATTGAAACCGCAAGAATTGCATTTGCCCCCAGATTTGATTTGTTTTCAGTTCCGTCCAGTTCAATCATTAATTTATCAATTGCTTTCTGCTCAATTGCATCCAATCCAGTAATTTTCGGCGCAATAATTTTATTTACATTTTCAACTGCTTTTGAAACCCCTTTTCCGTGAAATTCTTTTCCTTTATCCCTTAATTCAATTGCTTCATATGACCCTGTGCTTGCGCCGGAAGGGACAATTGCCCTGAAAACTCCTTTTCCTGTAACCATTTCCGCTTCAACTGTCGGATTGCCCCTTGAATCCAAAACAGTTCTTGCCTTTGCTTCAGTTATTTTATTTGACATTAATTCACCTTTTCACTAATAATACAAAAACAATTTAATATTTATATAAGTATAAGTACAAATATTAAATACCCTTAAGAGATGAATTTAAATGGCTAAATTAAAGATTTTTTCCGGAACATCAAATCCTGAACTTGCAAAAGAAATTGCTTCCCTGCTTAAAACCAGATTAGGGGAAGTTGAAATCAAGCGTTTTGCTGACGGAGAAATTTATGTTAATTTTTTGGAAAAAGTAAGGGGTGAAGATGTTTATTTTGTGCAAAGCACCTGCTTTCCCCAGAATGACAATTTAATGGAATTATTCATTATGATTGATGCCGCAAAAAGGGCTTCAGCAGGAAAAATAACTGCAGTAATTCCTTATTATGGTTATGCAAAGCAGGACAGAAAGGTTTCTGACAGGGAGCCGATTACTGCCAAATTAATCGCTGATTTATTGGCTGCAGCAGGTGCAGACAGTGTTTTATTAATGGATTTGCATGCAGACCAGATTCAGGGATTTTTTGAAACACAGGCTGACTTTGTTTATGCTTCCCCTGTAATAATTGATTATTTCAAAAAAAAGAAAGTATCAGATTTAGTGATTGTTTCTCCTGATGTCGGTTCAGTAAAAAGAGCCAAGGCATATGCAAAGCGCTTGGGGGCAGGAATGGCAATAATTGACAAAAGGCGCCCAAAACCAAACATGGCTAAAGTAGTGCATTTAATCGGGGAAGTGAAAGGAAAAAACTGCTTAATTGTTGATGATGAAATCAATACAGGCGGAACAATAATTAATGCAATTAATGCCATAAAAAGAAATGGCGCAAAAGATGTTTTCATTGCATGCATTCACCCTGTCCTGGCCGGAGATGCAAGCAAAAATCTTCAGCATTCAGATGCAAAAGAGGTTATTGCAACTAATTCAATTCCTGTGCCGAAAGAAAAGAAATTCAGCAAGCTGAAAATAATTTCATGCGCAAAAATCCTTGCAGAAGCAATCCATGCAATGAGCTCTAATTCCTCCTTAAGTGAAGTAATAAAAAAACAATTGCAGAGAAAAAAGAAAAAAGACGAATGAAAACTTTTTTAAACAGGTAAATCATTTTAATTACAGTGATTAAATGTTTTTAAATTTGCAAAACAAATTTAAAACTTTAATTCACTTAGAGGTGAATTAAATGCTTGAAATGAAAAGTGTCGGAGTATTTTTTTTAGGAATTGCTGCAGGAATGCTTTTGCCTTCATTACCTATTCCAACAGATCTTGCTTGGATTGTTCCCTATTTAGGATTTATTTTCTTAATATTAGGCGTAATTGTATTACTTAAAAGATAGAAATACTAACTCCTATTAGAAGCACTAAATAAATTCTTTAATTCAAATTCTCCTAAATAATATCCTTTATTTAATCCATTTTCAATAGCTAAATTAATTTCTTTGACTCCTGTGTTTGGATTAATTACTGCAAAATAAATTTCATAATTTCCTGAAGGCATTTCTTTTGGAAGAAAAAAACTTTCACTGAAATTATAAATCATTGGTGTTTCTGAAATGCATTCGCTGGATTCATTCATTGAAATCATCGCAGGCATTACTTCATTTAAATTCACATTATTTAATTCTTTTCTCCAAACAGTTTTTCCTTGCTGGTTTTTAAAATAAAGTTCAACTAAATAATTTTTATAAATTGGAGCAGAACCAGAATTTTTCCAATTCATTGAAATAAAAAATTCTTCCATTGGCATTAAATCAGATGAATAACTTGCAGAAACAGGAACCAACCTATAGCCAAGAACCCTTAATAAATCAAGAAATCCTTCCTGGTTAAAATTATAGTTTCCAAAATTATTATGAATTGAACTCAAATGCGCTGCTTTAACAAAGCAAGCAGTTTTTTCAAGCATTAATGGATCAGATGGATCCACAGTTGAAGCAAATTCACCCATTACAGGAGATCTCATCCAAATCAAATCATAATCAAATCCTGTAGTTCCATCAGGAAAACTTAAATCAGAAAATCTTTGGGTTACATCAAAATAATAACTCCATTGAGCTGAAGGAATTCCTACTCCATCCATTCTTGTTCCAGCAGTTCTTTTTCCTGCTTCAGCTAAATTTCTTCTTCCGCCCCAATTAATTAATAAATGATTTAATTTATTTTCAAACCCGGTATAAGAATAAGTTCTCATTTCCGTAATTCCTTGTTCATTAATGCAAGGAATTTCTCTTGAACCAAGAATTTTATTTCCACATTCATCTAAAATCAAATTTCCATCAAAATCTCTTTCCCATGTACCAGAAAACATTTCAATAATTCTTATTTTACTCCAGTATTCCACTGAATCAATATCATGAGGAAAACTCACATGCCATCCCCACCATTCACCAAAAGATTCATATGAACCAAAATCAATAAATGAAATATTTTCATTTTCATCATATCTTTCAGCAAGAACTTGAATGAATTCACCGTAATTTTCCTGAAAAACACATTTAGTATAATCAGGTCTCCAGAAATTAATTCCATCCCATTCAGAACAGGATTCAGTTGCACCTAAATTTCTTGCCCATTCAGGAATAAAATGCTGTTCTCCGCAATCCATCGGAGGCCTTATTCTGAAACCAATTTTTGCTTCATGGGAACTCCATTCATTAATTAATTCATCAATTTTACTAAAATCATAAACTCCTTGCATTGGATTAAATAATTCCCAGGTAAAATAAACATTTCCCTGGTCCCAATAACTCCTTGCATAACCTAGTTTAGTGTAATTTCTTAACCATTCAGGAATTCCTTCAAATGGCTTATGGTCAACCCAGCCAATATCAGGATTAGCAAGAACTTCATTTGATTCACTGAATTCAACTTGAGTAAATGAATAAGAAATTGATTCAGGTCCCTGCAATCCATTTCCTGAAGCAAAAACAAAAAAAAGACTGAAAACAATAACAAATACTAAACTTACTTTTTTCAGCATAAATTTAATATAATAAAGACAATTTTTAAATTCATTATAACTAATTTTTTTATGAATGTTATTGTAAAAGAATCAAAAATCGAAGGAAAAGGAGTTTTTGCTGCACGGAAATTCAAAAAAGGAGAAACTGTATTAGATTGGTGTGATTCACCAATATTAACTTCAGATGAAATTAAAAAAATTCCTGAAGAAAATAAAAAATATATTTATTATTCTAAAAAAAACCTGATTCTTGTTAAACCTCCCGCAAGATTTGTTAACCATTCATGTAATCCAAACACATTTATTCAAAATTTTCAAGGAATAGCAAAAAGAGACATTCAAAAAGGAGAAGAAATAACTGAAGATTATTCAAAAGAAAATAATCCTGGTTTTAGAATGAAATGCAATTGCAAAAGCAAAAACTGTAAAGAAATAATTAAAACAGATTCTTAATGTTTATTCTACGCCTGGTTTTTTGTTTTCTTTAGCTCTTTTAACAACTTCATTGATTCTTTTTTTCTTTGTTTCAGGTCTTTTAGCTAATTCAATCCCATAAATATAAAATCTTTTATAAGAAGGAGCAAACTTATTAAAATTTTCTTTTGCTTTCTTATTTTTTTCTAATGCTTTTTTTAATGCTTCAGGAATTTCAGGATTTTTAGGCAAATTATGATCCAAAATTGGTTTCTTTAATCCTTCTTTGAATGCATTTAATCCTGCTGGAGTCATTTTTTTTTCTTTAATCATTTTCTTTGCATAACTTAAAGTATTATTACTCCATTTACTGTTTTTATTTCTTTTAACAAAACACTGTTTGTATTTTTCTTCATCAATTCTTTTAATTGTTGTATCAATCCAGCCAAAACAAATTGCTTCATACATTGCTTCTTTATTATTTAAAGAAGGTTTTCCGGTGTGTTTTTTGAATTTAATTAAATAAACTTTTTTTTCTTTAGAATGGTTTTTTTTAAACCATTCCCGCCATTCTTTTCTGGTTCCGGCATAAATAGTTTTAATTTCTTCAGTATTCATAAAATAAAACCAGTTTTCCTTTTGAATCCCTTACAAACAAGGAATCAAAATCATTATTCCAAATATTTGAATTAGAATTCCAGTAAAATTCATTCCCTGAATTCACTCCAATCTCTGTGTGAAGAATTAATTCTTCATTTGAACCTAAAACAAATTCTTCAAACACATATTTATTCCTTCCAGCATCTTTTACTGAAATCCCAATTAAATCAATTTCTTCTTCACACGAATTCTTAAATTTCACATATTCATCAAATTCATTTAATTCAATCAATTCAACGCATTCACTTCCAATCCATTCACTTTTTTCCCATAAACCTTTTTCATTTCTTTCAGCAAATTCTTGTTCTGAATTCAGTTCATTAAAAAATAAATCGTCTTGTGCTGATAAATAAACTGTTGCAAATCCTTCTCTTACTATTTGCAAATTGACATTTAATTTGTCACATTCAACAAATGCAAGAAGCCTTCCATACTTGTCAGTTTTCTCATCACCAAAAATCAATTCACAAGTTTTTTTCTCCATTAAATCAATTGCTCGTTCTTTTGCTTCGCTGTAATAAACCTCATTTGATTCAGGAGTATTAATTCCAAGTAAACGCACTTTGTCTCCTCCAGCTAATTCAATTGTGTCCCCGTCAATTACTCTTGAAACAAAAACTAAATTCCCTTCAGGAATTGGTTCAGGAACTGGGGTTTTTTCCAAATTAAGCAAACCAGTTAAATTCAGTTCTGGATCAGTAACTAAAAGCAAGATTGTAGCAACAACTAAAATCAATACAAAAAAAACTAATTTTGATTTTTTCTTTTTAACCATTTTAAGTCCCTTTAATAATCTAAATTTTAATACTTGTTTTAAACTTTGCTGACATTTTTTTTATAGCTTGTTGAATGAGGACTGGAATAAATTCAGTTACCTCATAAACTTTTCCATTAATTGCAAGCCAGCAATCATTTGAAGAATTATGTTCTGAAATTTCAGTTAAAGAATAGCTTTTGCTTGATTCGGTTTTTATGCATTTTTTTGTTGAAGCAGGGCAGTCGCTCATTTCTTCATTTTGGCAAGGGCCCCAACCCATTCTAACAACCTTAAATTCATAGCCTTCAGGGCAATTGCATTGAATTGGATTCACTGCAGTATTCTGATATTCTTTTTCAATTTCACAGGCCTTGTGGAATTCATTGCCTGATTCTTTGTTTGAATTAATCGCCTGATCTTTTGTTTCATTTCCCTGAATGCAGCCAAAAATAAAAACTAATAAAATTAATGATAAAAGTAATTCATTCTTCATAATAACAATTCAATTTATTGAGGGCAAAACACTTTTAAATTAAAGCGGAATCAAATGCAGATAATCCTAAATCCAGGAATTTATTTTAAAAAATTAATTAAACTAAGTGGCCAACATCAGCCCATCTTTCCTTTATTATTGCATCCACTGTTTCCTGTAATTCTTCAAAAAAAGGTTTTTTTTCTTCGCTGGCTTTTTTTCGTATTTCATTGGCAGTAACTTTTCCTCCACTAACTAAATTCAATAAAGAAAGCTCTATTTGAAGCACTCTTTTTGGAGTGAACTTAAGTTCTTTATAATGCGCTTCACGATATTGATTTGTGCTTAATTCGCCTGATTTAAGCGGTCGCTTGTACTCATCAAAATTTTTCTTAAGTTCTTCTTTAAACCCAAAAAATTTGTTTCCCCGGGTTCTTTCTTTAAACGGCTTATTCGGAAGCATATTAATTAATTTATGTTATAATATTTAAAAGTTCTGTTAAAAGAGTATATATATTAAGGGGGAGTAGTCTAGCCTGGTAGGATTGGCGCTTCGGGAAGCCCCTTTTTCTTTTAAAAAAAGAAAAAGGCCCTTGGGTTCAAAAAGAAAACAAGGAAAGGAATCGGAAAAGCGTCAGGCCGGAGTTCAAATCTCCGCTCTCCCAAATTTTTATTTTTTGTTTACTCACTTTCACTTTCTGAAATAATAGTAAATTCTGAATGTATTTTTTCTTGAATTTCTTTTTTTACGATAAAACTAATTGAAGGGCATGAAGGAAAATAACGCCCCCTTAGTCCGCCTACCCGACTGAAAGTTGTACAGTTTATTATAAGATTAACTGAATTGGCTTCTGTTTCTTCGGTTTCTGCTTCAACAAGAAGGTATTCTCCGAATTCTCTGTTTTGCTTCTTTTTTGCAGTAACCCTTTTTTTCTTGTAATCTGTTTCAATTTTGGAAAAACCCATTTCTTCAAAAATTTTTCTTAATTTATCTAGGACGTTATTATTATCTCTGTTGTTAATTTCAAATCTAATCGAGGGAGTAAAAGAAAGAAACTGGTTGTTATATTCTTTCTTAACCCCACTTTCTATTTTTTTGTAAATATTTAATGCCTCAGAATCAGTTCTTGCCACATCTTTCATACTTTCATGAACGTTGCCCATAGCTAGGGCTAATGTGATTAACCCGAATAAAATTACAAAACCGAATACTCCTAAATAAATTGATTGAGATAATGGCCCTAAATAAATTGATAGCAAGGATAGGAGTGTTTCATTAAATATATCAGCAAATATAAAAAAAACAAACAGCAAAACTGCAATTATTGCCAAATAAATCGAATTGTTTGGTTTATTACTTCTGTTAATTTGCATGAACTCGTTTTTTAAATTTTTTAATTCAGGCAGCATATATGTTTACTTTACAATGACAATAGGGACTCCGTCCCTATAACCCTGAGTTTGCTCTGCGGGTCTTCGTTTTGAACTCAGACCGCGCAGTATCAAAGACTGTCAACATCTTGTACTACTTCAATATTGTGATGTTTGGCTTGGTTTTCAATGTAT
>JBDRGO010000051.1:0-7505 GCA_043817715.1 Candidatus Iainarchaeum sp.
AAAGAAAAAGAAATTTCGCTAACGCGAAATTGAATCAAAAAAAATTAGGTTCGCAAAAGAAAACTATTTTTAGTGATTCAGTTCACCTTAATTAAACCTGATTTCAGTGGTTTAGTTCACCTGCAAAGTGAGCGGATTCACAAAAAATAAATCTAATTTTTTGGAGGAAAAAATATGATTAAATTGGTTAAAGATAAGGCTGCATTTTTGAAAAAAATTCTTGAAAGAGGAAAAACAAAAAATGCATTGCAGATTGAAGAAACAGTTAAAGGAATAATTGAAAAAGTAAAGAAAAACAAAAACAAGGCATTAATTGAATTAACGGAAAAATTCGACGGAGTAAGATTAACAAAAAAAGAATTAAAAGTCAGCGAAAAAGAAATTGAAAATGCAGTGAAAGAAATTAATTCAAAGCAATTAAATGCATTAAAGGAAGCAAAGAAAAATATTGAAAAATATGCCAAAAAGCAGAAAATAAAGGAATTCAAAGAAAAGAAGGGAAAGGGTTTTTTAGGGCAGATTGTAATGCCGATTGAAAAACTAGGGATTTATGTTCCAGGAGGAAAATATCCCTTGATTTCAACTGTTTTAATGTGCTGTATTCCGTCAAAGGTTGCAGGAGTAAAAGAAATTATTTTATGCACTCCTCCGCAAAAAAGCGGAGAAATTAATTCAGGAATTTTAGTTGCTGCAAAAATCTGCGGAGTGACTGAAATATTCAAAGTTGGTGGAGCACAGGCAATTGCTGCAATGGCTTTTGGAACAGAAAGTATTCCAAAAGTGAATAAAATTGTCGGGCCAGGCAATGTGTTTGTTTCAACTGCAAAAAAAATTCTTTGTGGAAAAGTTGGAATTGATTTTTTTGCAGGGCCAAGCGAAATACTGATTGCATCAAATAAAGGAAACCCAAAATTTATTGCAAGTGATTTAATCGCTCAAGCAGAACACGATGAATTAGCAAGTGCAATAATGGTGACTCAAAACAAAGAGCTTGCTTTGAAAGTGAAAAAAGAAGTGAAAAAACAGTTAAAGGAACTGAATAATGAAACAGCAAAAAATTCATTGAAAAAATACGGAGCAATAGTTTTAGTAAAAACCAAAAAAGAAGCAATTGAATTAATTAATTCTCTTGCACCAGAGCACTTGGAATTAATGGATGAATTTGAAAAAGAAATTGAAAAAGTGATTAATGCTGGCTCAGTTTTTTTAGGAGAATACAGTGCAGAAGTTTTAGGAGATTATTTCACAGGACCAAACCACACTTTGCCGACAAACCAATGGAGCAAATTCCGCGGAGGGCTTACAGTGAATGATTTTTTGAAAGTGATTTCAGTGCAGAAAACAGGGAAAAAAGAATTCCAAAGGATAGCGGAAAAAGCAATGGTTTTGGCTGAAATGGAGGGATTAAAAGGGCACAGGAATTCTGTGCAAAAAAGAATGGAAATTGAAAGAAAAAAAGCAAAAGGAAAAAAAAGCAGGGGAAAAAATGACTAGAAAAAAAAGGAAAAATTTGAAAAAAATTCAAAAAAAAGAAAATTCAAAATTAAAGGAGGCAAAAAATGATTGAAGGAATAATTTTCGATGTGGACGGAGTATTGCTTGATGTAACTCAATCATATAGATTAGCCATCAGGCTGGCTGCTGAAAAATTAACCGGGAAAAAAATTTCAAATAAAGAGATTTCAAAAATAAAAAGAATTCCCGGATTCAATAATGACTGGGATGCAACATATGCATTAATTGAATTGATTAAAAACAACAGAAATACAATTCCATTAACTGAAAAAGAAAAGAAAAGCAGGGAATACAAAAAAGTTGTTGAAGAATTTCAAAGAATTTATGAGGAAAAAGAACTGATTAAAAAAGACAAGTTATTGATTGGCAAAGAATTGCTTAAAGAACTTCAGAAAAAATTTGTTTTAGGGATTGTTACCGGCAGGCCAAAAAAAGAGGCATTGCAAGCATTTGAATTGAATAAGTTACAGGAATTTTTTTCGAAAAAAAACATGATTGCGTTGGAGGACTGTGAAAAAGAAAAGCCTAATCCAGAGCCATTACTGAACGCGCTGAAGAAACTAAAAGTAAATAATGCAATTTACATAGGGGACACGGAAAACGATGTTATTGCTGCAAAAAAAGCAGGAATTAAATGCATTTATGTAGGAAAAGAAAAAATAGGAAATTATCAGATAAGGAATGTGAATGAGATTAAGGAAATCCTAGATAAGGAAATTTTGAATCCATTCAAAGTAAGGAAAGCAGTCCAGAAAATGAATCCATATAATCCCCCGACTGAAAGAAGAAAAGGAAAATTAAGGCTTGATTTCAATGAAAATACTTTAGGGCTTTCTCCAAAAGTGATTCAGGCAGTAAAAAATGCTTCAGGAGAGGATTACTGCACTTACCCTGAATACAATGGATTAAGGGAAAAAATCGCGGAATTTACTGGATTAAAAAAAGAAAACATTGTTGCAACAAATGCAGGCGATGAAGGGATAAGGAATTTAATGGATTGTTTCTTGGAAGAAGGGGAAGAAATAATTTATGCGATTCCGAGTTTTGCAATGTTCAGGTTTTACGCTGAATTAAGGGGGGCAAAAATAACTGAAATTCTTTACAATAAGGACTTAAGTTATCCGACAAAAAAATGCTGAAAGCAATTAATGCAAAAACAAATATGATTATTTTATGCAATCCAAATAACCCCACAGGGACAAAAATTGAAAGAAATGAAATCATTAAAATAATTGAAAAAGCACAGGAAAACAATGCATTGGTTTTGGTTGATGAAGCATATTTTGATGTATGCAAAGAAACAGTAATTGATTTAATTAATGAATCCAATAACTTGGTTGTTTTAAGAAGCTTCAGCAAAGGCGCGGGATTGGGCGGGTTAAGGATTGGGTTTCTTGCATCAAACAGGGAAATAATTGAAGTGCTATTGAAAGCAGGGTCTCCGTATAGTGTGAGTTCATTAAGCGCAATTGCAGCGCTGGCTTCAATGAAAGACAAAAAATACACTGAAAAATACATTTCAGATGTTTTGAAAGCAAAAGAATTCATTTTAAATGAATTCAGAAAACTTGGAATCAAAACCTATCCAAGTTCAGCTAATTTCTTTTTGGCAAAATTTAGTAATCCAAAACTGATTGCTGAAAAACTAAGGAAAAAAGGAATTCTTGTAAGGAACAGAAGCGATTATCCGCTAATTGAAGGCTGCCTAAGAATCGGGGTTGGAACACAAAAGCAAATGCGTTTTTTCATCTGCAAGCTGAAAAAAATTCTGGAGGAATTAAAATGAATAAAAGAAAGGCAAAAAAGGAAACAGAAATTAAACCAAAAAGAAAGGCAAAAATTAATAGAAACACAACTGAAACACAGATTCAGTTAGAGCTGAATTTGGATGGAACAGGAAAATATGAAATCCAAACAGGAATCGGTTTTTTGAATCACATGCTTGAAATTTTCAGCAATAATTCATTGATTGATTTGAAATTGAAGGCAAAAGGAGACATTGAAGTTGATGAGCACCACTTGCTTGAAGACATCGGAATATGCATAGGGCAGGCATTGAATGAAGCATTAGGCGACAGAAAAGGAATTAATCGCGCCGGATTTTTTGCTTATCCAATGGATGAAGCGCTTTCAATTGCTTCAATTGATTTCAGCGGAAGGCCTAACCTTAAATTCAAGGCAAAATTCAGGAGAAGATATTGCGGAGGGCTTGATTTGGATTTGATGGAGGATTTCTTCAAGGGATTTTCCGACAATTCAAAATCAAGTTTGCATATTCTGATGGCTTACGGAAGAAACGATCACCATAAAATTGAAGCAATTTTCAAGGCATTCGGCAAAGCAGTAAAAATGGCAGTATCAAAAGACAAAAAAATACAGGGAATTATTCCAAGCACGAAGGGGCTTTTATGAGAAAATTGAATGAAAGAAAAAGCGTGATTGCAATAATTGATTTTAGGGCAGGAAATGCGGGAAGCGTGAAAAAAGCATTTGATTTCCTTAAAATGAATTCAAAAATTACAGGAAATACAAAAGAAATCCTGAACGCAGAAAGAATTGTTTTTCCAGGAGTAGGAAGCTTTGGTGAAACCATGAAAGAATTAAAGAAAAGAAAACTGGATTCAGCAATAAAAACAGCCATCGGAATGCAGAAGCCTTTTTTAGGAATATGCATTGGAATGCAGGCATTATTCGAGGAAAGCGAGGAAAGCAAAGGAGTGAAAGGAATGGGAATTCTAAAAGGAAAAGTAAAAAAATACAGGAAAGGAAAAATTCCTCAAATTGGATGGAATGAAGTGATTCCCGCAAAAAAAGGAATAATGAAAGGTTACGCATATTTTGTGAATTCCTATTACTGCGTTCCAAAAGAAAACATTGTTTTGGCGGAAACAGATTACAACGGCTTTTTTGCAAGTGCGGTGAAAAAAGAAAACATTACTGGAGTGCAGTTTCACCCTGAAAAATCAGGAAAATACGGGCTGGAATTTTTAAGGAAGTGGCTTGAATGCTGAAATTAATGGAGGGACAATAATGCTGACAAAAAGAATCATTCCCTGCTTGGATGTAATGAATGGAAGGGTTGTCAAAGGAAAAAAATTCACGGAATTAATAGATGCAGGAAATCCAGTTGAATTAGCCAAATATTACAATGAACAAGGCGCTGATGAATTGAGTTTCCTTGACATCAATGCATCTTATGAAAAAAGAAAAATAATGATTCAGACAATCAAGGAAGTTGCGGAGCAGGTGTTTATTCCCTTAAGCGTTGGCGGGGGAATTGATTCAATTGAAACAATAAGGGAATTGATTAATGCCGGCGCGGAAAAAGTAAGCATTGGAACAAATGCAGTGCTGAATCCTGAATTGATTTCAAAGGCTTCAAAGAAATTCGGCTCACAGGCAATAGTTGTTTCAATTGATGCAAAAAAAACAGGAAAAGAAAAATGGAATGTGTTCATTAAAGGAGGCAGGGAAAACACTGGAATTGATGTGATTGAGTTTGCGAAAAAAATTGAGAAATGCAGAGCAGGAGAAATACTGCTTAATTCAATTGATTCAGACGGAACAAAAAAAGGGTTTGATTTAGGGCTTACAAGAAAGGTCGTGCAAGCAGTTAATGTTCCTGTAATTGCTTCTGGCGGAGCAGGCAAATTAAATGACTTCAAAAAAGTATTTGAAGCAGGAGCCGATGCTGCATTAGCTGCAGGAATATTCCATTACAAAAAATATTCAATTCCAGAAGTAAAAAAATTCCTAAATGAAAAAAACATAGAGGTGAGACTATGATTATTCCATCAATTGATTTAATGCAGGGAAAAGCAGTCCAGTTAACGCAGGGAAAAAAGAAAAAAATTGAAAAAGAAGTAAATGAAATGCTGGAAAAATTTTCATTGTTTGAAGAAATTCAGGTGATTGATTTGGACAAGGCAATTGGCAAAGGCGAAAACACTGCATTGGTAAAGGAATTATGCAAAAAAGCAAACTGTAGGGCAGGCGGCGGAATAAGAAACAGCAAATATGCAAAGGAATTGATTGAAGCAGGGGCGAAAAAAATAATCATCGGAACAAAAGCAAACAAAAAATTCCTTGAAAAGCTTAACAAGGAAATCCCCAAGGAAAAAATCATCTGCGCAATTGATGCATGGAAAAGAAAAATAGTCGTGGAGGGCTGGCGTAAAAAAACAAATCAAAATGTTTTTGACAAAGTAAAGGAACTGGAAGAATTCTGCGGAGAGTTCTTGTTTACTGCAGTGGAAAAAGAAGGATTAATGCAGGGAATCGATTTTGATTCAGTGAAAAAAATAAGGGAAATTACAAAAAACAAAATCGCTTACGCAGGAGGAATAAAATCAATGAAGGAAATTGAAACACTTGAATCAATTGGCGTTTCAAGCATTGTCGGAATGGCGATTTATTCTGGAAAAATTAATTTAAATGAATTAAAATTAAAGGAAAAAAATGAATTAAATGAAATTGAAAAAAATGAAAAAACATCTGAATTCAATGCACTTGATTTCAATAAAATGAACGGCTTAATTCCAGTGATTGTGCAGGACATTGATTCAAAAGAAATCTTAATGCAGGCTTATGCAAACAAGGAAGCAATTCAAAAAACAATTAATTCAGGCAAGGCAACTTATTGGAGCAGAAGCAGGAAAGAATTATGGGTAAAAGGATTAACAAGCGGAAATACACAGGGCGTGAAAAAAATTTTGTTTGACTGTGACGGAGATTGCCTGATTTATTTGGTTAAGCCAAAAGGGCCGGCATGCCATACAAATGCACAAAGCTGTTTTTTTAGGGAAATTGAATTAAATGAAAATTAAAAAAAAAAGAAAAATTGAAATTGAATGAAAAAGGAAAAAAAATTGAATGAAAAAGGAAAGGAAATGAAAAAAATTGAATTAGTTAAAGGAGTTGAATTAAATGAAAAATGAAAACAAAAAACTTGTAGTAGGAATTCCAAAAGGAAGCCTGCAGGAAGCAACAATTGATTTATTCAATAAGGCAGGAATTGAAATCAAGGTAAGTTCAAGAAGCTATTATCCTTCAATTAATGATTCAGAAATTGACGTGATAATGGTTCGCGCGCAGGAAATGGCAAGATATGTTGAAGACGGAGTAATTGATGTCGGCTTTACTGGAAATGACTGGGTTCAGGAATGCAATGCAAAAGTAACTGAAATCGTGGAGCTAGTTTATGCAAAGCAGTCAATGAATAAAGTGAAATGGGTTCTTGCGGTTCCGGAAAATTCAAAAATTAATTCAGCTAAAGATTTGAATAGAAAAATTATTGCAACTGAACTGGTTAATGTAACAAAAAAATGGCTTAAAAAAAATAAGGTAAAGGCAAAAGTTGAATTTTCCTGGGGCGCTACTGAAACAAAATGCCCTTATTTGGCGGATGCAATAGTTGAATTGACTGAAACTGGCTCAACATTAAGAAAAAACAATTTACGCATAGTGGATACAATAATGGAATCAAGCACAAGAATGATTGCAAACAAAAATGCATTAAAAAATAAATGGAAAAAAGAAAAAATTGAATTCATTAAAATTCTCTTGGAAGCAGTGCTTGAAGCAAAAAAAAGAGTTTTGCTTGAAATGAATGTGAATAAAAAAAACTTCAAAAAACTTATTTCAATTCTTCCAGCAATGAAATACCCAACAATCAGCCCATTATATCAGGAACAAGGATATGCAGTAAAAATAGCAGTAGAAAAAAGCTTTGTGCCGAAATTAATTCCAAAAATAAAGAAATACGGAGGAACAGACATACTGGAATATGAGTTATTGAAAGTGATAAAATAATGAAACCCTTAAAAACAGGTTTTCAGTAAATTAATAAGAAGGCGAATTGAAATGGAATTGAATTTACCAAAAGGGACAAGGGATTTTCTCCCGCAGGAAATGATTGAAAGAAACAGGATTATTTCAGTTATTAAGGAAGTGTTTGAAGAATATGGATTTTCTCCATTGGAAACACCTGC
>JBDRGO010000052.1:0-5143 GCA_043817715.1 Candidatus Iainarchaeum sp.
GAACTTCAAAACCCTCCAACCGCATTGAAATAGACTTCTTCATAGTAGCTACAAAGTAGCTACAAACATTGTTTAAACATATCTGTAAACCAAAATAAGGCAAAAATAGAAAAAGAATCTTCAGAAAACTAAGTAATTACGTTGTATGCGGAACAAATAAAACAGCAATCCCTGAATTAATTTTTTGTTTTTTGATTAATCCGCTTACTTTTTCAGTCACATCAATGAATTCAGTTCTTTTGCTTGATTTAACTGTTAGTTCCTGCATTTTTTTCACCAATGCATTTTTTTTATATTGGAACTTCTGGCGGAGTCAGCGGTTCATCTGCATTGGTTTCGTTATTAAGCTCTAATTCGCATCTGTCGGCTGCTTTTACAATAAATCCCTTGCCCAATTCCTCTAATGCCTCATTATTGTCAATTTTTTTCCATGCTTGGTTTTCATAATAGTATGCAGATAATATTTCACATGTTCCTTTTATTTCATTTAATGTTTTTCCGTGCATTGGTTTTGCTGTATATAAGAAATTCCATCCGTCTGACAGAACATTATATTTATATTCATCCCATCCTTCTCTTTCTAATAGTTTTTCTACTGACTCAATGCCGAAACTCATTTGGCAATCAATAGGGCTGTAGTACCAGGCAGAGCTGCGAATATTAGCAGTTGCCATTATATTAAGAACAATGCCTTCTATATTCTCCACGTTTTTGCCTTCATAGTAGATGCCTTCATAATAGGTATCTAAACTCATGCCCCGTATGAATTTTTTGCTGATTGGTTCGTAAGCAAAAAAAAATGCAGAATCAAAACAGGTGCTTCTTTTGTATAGAAAGCCGTGCCCAGGAATAATATTCCATCCTTTTTGTATATTTATGATTGTTTCTTCTGGCAAAACAAAATCTATTTCTGGCAGGCTTTCAAGGGGTTCAGTTAATTCAATATCAATGGTTTCAGGTGCTGTGGAATAAGAAACATTTGTTTTAGCATATCTGCTGTTGTCATGAACAAATAATTCGCATCCGCCCATATCTTCATTTACCCTAATCACGCCGCTGGAAGTACAAAAATCATTTTCACACATTAATATTTTTGTCGATTTGAGTGCATTTAGAACATTAACTGCGACATTTTTTCCTTCTTCTTGATATATATTTTGATTTGAGCAATAAGGCGCTTCTGCAACAGCAATTTGCATAAACAAGCAGAACATCATTAGCAAAAGAATTATTTTTTTCATTTTCATTCCTCCGGAAAAGCAGGGGGCTGCAAAATTTCATTATTTTCAGTTTGTTGGTTTTCTTGTGCTTGAGTGCTTAAATTCCCGCCTTGCTGGTTATTCGAAGGTTCAATATTTGTTGAAGTGCAGCCTCCAAGAACCAGCAATCCAATTAATAAAAGCAGAATTATTAGAATTATTTTTATTGCAATTCCCCCTTTGATATATTTCATTGACTTAAAGTATTTAAACCTGCGGGTGTTTAATTATAAAGTAAGTTAAGTCATGATTAAGTGGTTTTGATTGGTTAAAATTCGTTTTTTAGGCGGAGCACAGGAAGTCGGCAGAAGCTCTTTTATGGTTAAAGACAAGGAAAAAATTCTTTTAGACCATGGAATAAAGCTTTCAGCCGAAACACAGGAATATCCTTTAAAATTAAAAGAAAAGCCTGATGCAGTTGTAATTTCCCATGCTCACTTGGATCATTCAGGTTATTTGCCGAATATTTTTTCCAAAATATCGCCATTAACTTATATGACTCCTCCGACACTGCATTTGGCTAAAATTCTGTGGAGGGATTCATTAAAAATTGCTGATTTGGAGGAAACGGAACCGCCTTATTCTTTAGAGGACATTTCCCGAACAGAAAGATTTGTTTTTCCTTTAAGTTATAGAAAAGAAATGACAATAAAAGAAGGCACTTCAATTGAGTTTTTTGATGCAGGGCATATTTTAGGAAGCGCAATAACCAAACTGAATCTGAATAATTCAACACTGGTTTATACCGGTGATTTTATGCTTTCAGAAACAAGGCTTCATTCAGGCGCGGATTTAAGGATAAAAGAATGCGATATCCTATTGATTGAATCAACTTATGGAGACAGAGAGCATCCTGATAGAATCAAGTCAGAAAAAGAATTTGTCAAATCAGTTCATGAAACAATTGATGAAGGCGGATGGGCTGTGATTCCTGCTTTTGCAATCGGAAGAAGCCAGGAAGTAATTGATATTCTTGTCCAGTATGGAATTGATGAAGAAATTTTCTTTGACGGAATGGGTTTAAGGGCATCAAAAGTTT
Organism: Candidatus Iainarchaeum sp.; assembly: GCA_043817715.1. Classification (GTDB taxonomy): domain Archaea; phylum Iainarchaeota; class Iainarchaeia; order Iainarchaeales; family JAFGBZ01; genus JAFGBZ01. Next base: position 2,299 of record JBDRGO010000052.1, read on the forward strand.
ATCTGAGTTATCCCACTTACTTAAAGCAGGCAAAAAACCTGTTCAAGGCGCTTGATTCAGTGAATTGGATTAAGGGCTCAAAAGACAGGAAAAAGGCATTAAAAAAGCCAAGCATAATAGTTACCACTGCAGGAATGCTGCAGGGAGGACCGGCGCACCATTACATAAATCAGATTGCCAAGGACAAATCAAGCGGAATTTTTTTAACCGGATACCAGGTTGAAGGCACGCCCGGAAGAATACTGAAAGAAACCAATAAAATTGAATTAAATCAGGGCATAGTTGATGTAAAGGCAAAAGTAAAGCAGTTTGATTTTTCCGCGCATGCCTCCCGTTTAGAATTAATGAAAACAATTGAAAAGCTTTCCCCGCAAAAAATTGTCTTAATTCATGGAGACGAAAAAGTTGCTTTGGGCTTTCAGAAAGAATTAAAGCAGAAAGGATTCAAGGCATTTGTTCCAAAGAAAGGAGAAGAACTTGAGTTATGAGCGGATTAAAAAAAATTCTTATTGACTCTTTTCAATTAATCAAAAAATGCCCTCAATTGTTTTTTCCAAAATTATTGATTGCGGCATTGAATTCAGCTCCAATGCTTTTCATGCCCTCGCTTATCTCTTCTGCATTTGATTTAAGCCAGGATAAATCATTTCTTTTAACTGAACTGGGCTTTTTTCTTTTGTTTTTGTTTTTTGTGCTTTTGCTGGATGTGCTGTTCAATTCAATGTATTCCTTCACTGCAAAAAATTATTTGAAAGAAAAAAAAATTAATTTAAAAAAAGATTTTTTTTTCGCATTGAATAAATTCAGCACAGTTTTGCCTTCGGTTCTTTTAACTGAAGCTATTTCAGTTTCAGCAATTATTTTGATTTCAGTTCCTTTGGCTTTGGCATTTGTTTCAGGAAATAATGTTATCTTAATTTTTTTGGCGGTTCTTTCCCTGCTGATTATTTTTGTTTTATATGTTTTGTTTTATTTGATTTACCCTGTTTCTTCTTTAGAGGAATTTTCTGCATTGAATTCGGTGAAAATTTCAGTAAAAAAAGCAAAAAATAATTTCAAAAAAATCTCTGAAATTTCAGTTATTGCAATGCTGCTGTCCTTGGTTTCAATGGGCCTGCCTTTTTTGTTTGATTCTTCTATTGGTTTTTATTCATTTATGGCATTTCTTCTGGTCAGATTATTAACCGCTTTGGTTGCAACATATTATTATGTTTTATTGCCGGTGTTTTATTTGGAGGCTGAATTGAAATGAGGGAATTTTGCCCTAAATGCGGAACAGAAAAACCCCCTTTTTTTAAGGGGTTCTGCGAGAACTGCTTTGTTGCAGAGCATGAACTGGTTGAACTGCCTGAAGAAATTCCTTTGGATTACTGCCCAAGATGCGAAAAATTCAAATTCAAAAACAAATGGATTGAATTTGATGAAGACAAATTAAGGGAGCTTGTTTTAACAAAATTAAAGCCAAAAGACGCGGAAATCAACTGGACAAGAGTGCGTTTTCTTGAATTAACTGAAGGAAAAAAAATTGCAGTGCTTGAAATTAATGCTTCTTTGGACGGGCAAAAAACAGAGTTTGACAAAAAAACAGTGATTAAACTGCATTCAAACATATGTGATGCCTGCATGAAAAGCTCTTCAAATTATTTTGAGGCAACAATTCAGGTAAGGTTTGAATCAGAGCCAAGCAGTTCAAAAATAAATGAATTAATGGGTTTAGTTCATGAATTCCTTGAGCCATTGCAGAAACAGGATTCCCTTGCCCAAATAACAGATTTAACTGAACAAAAAAAAGGTTTTGATTTAAAGCTCGGCTCAAAAAAAGCGGCAAAAGATTTGGCTGATTTCCTTGCAAGAAAATTCAATTCAAACGTCATTTTTTCCCATTCCTTGATTGGAATGAAGCCGAACGGAAAGCCGAAAAAAAGATTCACTTTCTGCGTGAGAATAAATCCATAACTTAACTTATGCAAATTTTAATCAGTAGTTTTTAATCAGCCTGATTTATTCATATGATTTCAGCGATTTAATTATTTCTTCCATAGGCTTCTTTATTATAAGCAAAGGAATTTTTTCATTTTCCGCAATTTTAACCGCTATCGGGTCAATGTCTTCCAGCCCATGCAATACAACTATTGCAGGCTTCAAATCGGTTGAAAACCTTCCTACCTTAACCGCAATCATCGGGCTTCTTCCTGTGCCGACCTGGGTAAAAATCAAAGCCCTTTCAGGGGTGTTGCCGTACATTCCCATATATTCTTGGACAGGCACATCCAGAATAACTTTTAATGAATCAATTACTGTGAATCCATAAATTTTTTTGTCTTTCAGCCTTTGCGAATTGGCGACAATTTCTGCCCCGATTTTCTTGGCAAAATCTTTTCCGCTTATTGCTTCCTTGAATTCATGAATGTCAAAAATATTTCCTTTCGGCTTAAAGTCTTTTTCCAGTTGCTTTCTTGTTTTTCCGCCTTTTGAATCATCAATTTTCAGCAATGATTCAACCAGCCTTGAAACAACCCCTATTCCTGGGCTTTTTCTTCTTCCGCCTTCATAATCAGAAATAGTTGAAGAACTGACTTTTAAAAATTCAGCCAATTCAGTCTGGCTTACTCCGAAAATTTCACGCCATTTCTTCATTGCACTGCCAGGATCCTTGGATAACGCAATTTCGCCCGCAATAAGTATCTCCAATTTCTCCATACTTAAATTGACGTAAACAACAATATAAATGTTTCGTTGATTCCCTAACTGCTTAATTTTTCATTTCGTTGATTCCCAAACGCATTGCAAAATCCTTATAAACTTCAAAATACTTTATTTGAATCAATTTGCTTTTGCAAATATT
>JBDRGO010000053.1:0-12548 GCA_043817715.1 Candidatus Iainarchaeum sp.
AGTTTAACCGGCAAGGGAAATGATAACAAAAAACAAAAAGAGCAAAAAATAGTGGTTAATGTCCACACAGGAAACCAACCAACACAAGCATCAGCACAAACAAAACCTGCGGAACAGCCAAAAAGTGAAATGTCAAAAAAAGAGTTTTCTGATGCAATGAAGATTTTAAGGAAAAGATACGCCTCAGGAGAAATAAACAAACAGCAGTTTGATGAAATGAAAAAAGAGTTAGAGGAATAAAAATGAAAGGAATAGTAAAATTTTTGGTTGTGATTTTAGTTATTTTAATTGCATTGGATGCTGTTTTGATTTTTGTCAGGAACAACACAGATTTTGATGGAAGCGATTTTTTAGGAAACGGCACAGAAGGAAACACAAATGGATTAAATAATGGAACAATTAATCAGGGAACAGGAAATAGTTTAGGAAGCAGCTTTGAAACTGCGATAGTAATTGATGCAATAAATGAAGGCCAAGGCTTGTCAAAAGAACATGAATGGCTGGGGAAAAACGCATGTGTTGGGAAAGGAGGGGAATTGGAAATTGAAGAAGAATTAATTGAGCATAATGGAAGCTGGTTTGATATATTTAGATTAGTTTGTGTTAACGGAGAAAAAGAAACATATTATTTTAATGTTGACAGCTTTAACGGAGTATGGAATTAAAATTAATGGAGAAAGAGATGAAAAATGAAAACCAAAACAAAAATTTTAATTTTATTAATTCTTTCATTTTTCTTTCTGGTTTTTTCTGGTTCAGTTTCTGCTGAAACTGCTTCAGAAAGGGCCTGTTATAAACAATGCTTGTATGATGCTGGCTGGAGGGAAGACAAAACGTGGATGGGTTCAATAAACATTTTTCCTGGCTGTACTTTAAGGTGTTGTGAAGGCTTTTGCTGCAGCAAATGCTGGGATCAATGCAAAGACGGATCATACCAAATGACTTGTGTTGAAAACTGTGAATATGAATGCTTTAAAGAAATTACCGGCCCTTGCAGAGAATCCTGTGAAGCAAAAGACCCTAATTCAGATTATTTGATGATTGATGGAAAATGCAGCTGTATGTGTGCAAATGGATATCATAATTCAGGAGGAACTTGTGTTGAAGGAAAAAAACCAGCAAATGAATCTTGTTTAACTAATTATGAATGCGGAAACGGATTATTTTGTTTTAAAGAAAACTGTATTTCTTCTGAAGGAACAGAATGTACAAATGACAATCATTGCGGCACAGGATCAAAATGTGTTGAAAAAAAATGTGTTGGAAAACCAGATCAACCAGAAGATGAATGTAAATCATATTCTGATTGCGAGGAAGGAGAAGAATGTGAAAACGGAAAATGCGTTTCAAAAACATTGGGTTTATCACTTCAAATAAATCCAACAGAAGTCATGCTTAAGCAAGGACAGCCAGTTACAATTACTGCAAGTGTTTCAGGGCCAAAAAGAGCAAGCGTTACTTTTGACATAAATGATCCTGATTTTTTGTTTTCTCAAGGAAAGCTGACTAAAAGAAAATCAATTGATGATTCAGGCAAAGCACAAATAACAATTAATTTTCCTGCATTTAATCAAATAGGAGTTGAAAAAAGAGACTATTTGCCTTATTCTATGGCAGTGACTGTTACTGCAACAAGCGGAGACCAAAGTGCAACTGCAAATGGAAACATTACTTTAGTTTCTCCTGCCCCAAAAATTACTTCAGTTGAAATAAAGCCGACTCCAGTTAAAGCTTATGGAGAATACTTGATTTCAGTTCAAATTGAAGATCCTGATTCAAGTGAATTCCAATACTTTTTCAAGGCAATAACTGGAGAAGTATCAGAATTAGAGGATTCAAGCGGAGCAAGCAAAACAGGAATGCTATTAGTTGACTCTTCAAGCAAAAGCGCTTCAGTGAATTATTTTTCAGATGAAATAGGATTTAATGCAAATGAAATTTTAATGGCTCAAGAAATGGAAGGAACTTTAGCAGGAGGGGCCAAAAGTTTAGGTTTTTCAGCAGCAAAATATGGAGGAGAAAAACTAGCTGAAAAAACATTTAAAAGCAAGTTCTTTTTATTGCTTCAAAAAAGAGGAGCAAAATATGTTCCAGTAATTGGAACAGTAAAAACTTTGTACGGAATGTGGGGCAATATGAAAAGTTCAGGACAAAAATTTATGGATTTACTTGACTCAGCTAATTGGAAAGAAGGAATTTACCGCGGATTAGATTTGACTGCAGAAGGGGCAAAATTTACTGCAGGGGCAGCCGATTTATTATTTGGAGAAGTTCCGGTAATAGGAAATTTAGCTGATTTAACTCAAGATTCTATTGATATGGCAGTAACAGCAGGACAAGGCTACTTAAAACAATTAGCAGAAGAAGAAAGATTTGAAGCATCAGAATTAAGGACAACCCCTAATTTTGTTACAATTAAAGTAAGAGATAAAGATGGATTTATGGATTCAGAAACACTAACTTTTGATTTACAATATCATTGGGTGGAATCATGAAGAAACTCTTATTATTGTTTTTTGTTTTAATTTTTTCTTCAATCGTTTTAGCTGATTCGCCAGAAGAAGCAATAGAAAAATATTATTCCAGTTCTGCAGCAGAAAACCTTGAAGAGTATTTTTCAGTAACCGATTTAACCGGATTAGACCAAGAAGACATTGCTTTAGAGAAAAGAATTGTTGAATTAATGTGGAATACAATTGATGAACAAACTTATTCAATTACAGAAAAAGAAACCGTAATAGATGAAGCAGGAGAAAATGCTTTAGTGCAGTTCAAGTTAAGTGCAAGCTATAAAAACATGAAAACCGGGGAAGCAACTTCTTTTACTGAAATGGCTTATATTGCTTTGCTGTCAAAACAAGGAAACTGGAAAATAGTTTACTCTGTTCCAATGAAAGAATATTTAGAATTAAGGCAAAGAACAGTTGAAATGAAAGCAATAGAAGCAGAAATGGAGAGTTTTATTGAACAAAACCCTAAAGAGGAAGGAAAACTTTTAGTTGATGGAAAACCATGGGATGGAAACGGAACAGGAGACGGAATATTAGAAGGGTCTTTGCTTGGATTAATTGATTCAGCAATACTTGGCGTTGAAATAGTAATTGCAGTACTTGTGTTGTTGTTGGTTGTTTCTTTTTTTAAAGGAGGAAAAAAAGAAGATTCAGCTCCTTCAAGCCAGCAGGTAGTGGTTAATGTTAATGCTTCTGAAACTCAAACACAAAAACCAGCAGCAGAAGCCAAACAACCTAAACCTGCGGAGCAAGCACAATCAGCAATGACAAAAAAAGAGTTTAGTGAGTCAATGAAGATTTTAAGGAAAAGATATGCTTCAGGAGAAATCACAAAAAAACAATTCAATGAAATGAAAAAAGATTTGGGGAATTAAAAATGTTAGGAAAATTATTTTTGTTTGGTTTGCTTGTTTTTTTCCTGGCAGTTTTAGGAGGATTGTTTGTTGTAAGAGGGGTTGTAGAAGAAATGGAAAAACAGGGGTTAAATCTTTCTGGGCTGGATGAAATTAGCGGATCAAATGGTTCAGGAAAAATTCAAGATCCAAATGCCCTTTACAATGGCTCTCAAGATCCAAAAACAATTCAAAACCCTGATGAAATAAATTCAGACAACATTACTTCAAAAGAAGCAACAGAAGCATATCAAAAATATATTGCAGCATACAATAAATTAACTGAATTAATGGCGCAGGGAAAAGGGGATACTCCTGAAGCACAACAGGCTTATCAAGAATATAAAGAAGCAAAAGAAAATTATGAACAAATTGCCAAAGGGCTTAAATAGAGGTGAAAAAATGAAGAAAATAATTGTTTTACTGGTTTTAGGAATTTTTTTGTTTGGCTGTAATGGAAAACCAGACACAAAAGACGAAGTTTTATACAAAGGAATTGCTTTTGCGTCGGTTCCAGAAAATTGTGTGGAAAAAAAAGATGATGTCTGCGGATTATTTGCCTGTATGGTTGATTTATGCTGGTGCAAGCAAGGGCCAGACATGATCGTGTTAGAAGGATCCACTGCTTTGGGAAGTGAAGGAGAAGTAAAAGAATATTTTGAAGACAAAAGAGATGAAATAACTGGGACAAGCCAATTAGAAGTGACTAAAGCAGTTAAACTGAATTCAGTTTTCTGGAATGTTTTCTTTGAAACAGAAAACTCAGAACAAGTTTTAACTGTCGCAGCAGACGGAACAGTGATTCAGACGGTTTGCGGGGTTTAACGCTTAAAATTCCATTCATGGGAGGAAAACTTTTCTTTTTTGATTTCTTCAGCCAAAGAAAGCTCTTTTTCAGTTAACTCTCCTTTAACCAGCTCTGCATTAAAGTTTTCTTCAAAACCTTGTTTCATTGCTTTTGAAACCTCATTAAATTCAACTTTTCTTTCTAACTGATTGTTGATTGAAGTAACTCTTTGCTTTATGTTTTCAACCAGTTTTCCTTTCATTTTTTCATCAGGCACAAGAAGCAGGGAAAACATTTTGTCTACATCAACTTCAATCAAAATTGTGCCGTGCTGCAAAACATTATTGTTTCTTCTTGTCTGGGCATTTCCGCTGATTTTTTGGTTATTAACTACAATGTCATTTAATGGAACAAATTCTGCCGTTAATTCCAGTTCTTTAAAGCCTAAAACCAGTGAATTGCAGATTTTTTTGTATGAATCCAAAATGTTTTTTGAAACCAGATTTGATTGCTCTGAACAAACAAAAGAATACGTCAACTCATTTTGATGGAATACTGCGCCTCCTCCGGTAATCCTTCTAACTAAATCTACTCCTTCTTTTTTGCATTCCTCTAGTTCAACTTCTTCTTTCATGCTCTGAAAATAACCAATTGAAATTGCATTAGGCTTCCAGCCGTAAAACCTTACAACAGGCTTGTCTGTTTCTTTATGCAGTTGATTTATTGCTTCATCTACTGCCATATTGGTGAAAGCATCATTAAACCCTGTTTCAAGCAATCTGAATTCCATTTTTTTCACGCCCATTAAAATTGCATTAATCTTTTTGTCATCTTCATTATTTTTTTCAATTAATTCTCCAATTCATTTTTTGATTCCTTTGCCATTAAAATTGCTTCAGCAATCCCTTCAGAAGTTAAGCCAAACAATTCCAAGGAATTTTGTTTTACAACAACATCAATTGATTCAATTATTTTTTCTTTTTCTAACTCAATTCCTTTCAAAGAACTTTCAATTAATTCTAAACCGTTTTCCGGGTGCAAAAAGAAGTCTCCTGTAATTTTAACTGAATTAATTACATTGTTTTCAAAATCCAGGGAAATTTTCACTAGTTTTCCTTCAGGAATCTTATAAACACTTTTTTTAATCATAATTGATCCTTTCAACTAATTATTGGTTTTTTCATCATTAAACTTTTTCTGCCAAAATCTTTTTAATAAAAAACTCATTTGCGTTATAGCTTGTTCTGACAAAAGGCCCTGAAGCACAAAACAAAAAACCTTTTTCCAGTGCTTTTTGCCTGTAAAACTCAAATTTTTCTGGAGAAACAAATTCTTTTACTTCCAGCTGTTTTTTTGTCGGCTGCAAATACTGGCCTAAAGCAAGGAAATCAACTTTAATTTTTCTTAAATCATCCATTACCCCCAAGATTTCTTTTTCTGTTTCGCCTAAACCAAGCATTAAAGAAGATTTAGTGAAAGTTTTAGGGGAATTTTTTTTGATGTATTTTAATACATTTAAACTCTGTGAATAATTTGCTTTTCTATCCCTGATTTTTTCCTGCAGTCTTTTAACTGTTTCAATATTGTGGCCGATTACATTTGGATTTGATTTGATTATTGCATCCAAGCAATTTTTGTTTCCGTTAAAATCCGGGATAAGTAATTCAATTATTATTTTAGGGTTTTGTTTTTTTATTTCCTTAACACATTTGCTGAAATGCCCTGCTCCAAAATCAGCTAAATCGTCTCTGTCAACTGAAGTGATTACAACATAACCTAAATTGAATTCTTTAACTGCTTTAGCCAGATTTTTTGGTTCATTTTCATCTAACGGAGCGCCGTTTTTTGAAGTTTTAACAGAGCAAAACCTGCACCCTCTAGTGCAGATATTCCCTAAAACCATGAAACTTGCTGTTTTGTTTGACCAGCATTCAAACATATTAGGGCATCTTGCTTCCGTGCAGACAGTGTTAAGCTTTGTTTTGGTTATAGTTTGGCTTAAAGCAGAATAATTTTTGATTCCGTTTTGAGTTGGAATTTTTACTTTCAGCCAGCCTGGTTTCATTTTTTTCGCCATCTTAAATCAGGGTTTCTTGCGGCTTTAACTGCATCCAGCCTTTTAACAACAGTGTTTTGCGGAGCGCTTTTAACCAGTTCAGGGTTATCTTGTGCTTCCTTCAAAATTTTTTTCATTACTTCAATGAATTCATCCAAGGTTTCTTTTGATTCGGTTTCAGTTGGTTCAATCATAATTGAGCCATGAACAATTAAAGGAAAATAAACTGTAGGGGAATGAAAACCATAATCCAACAGCCTTTTGGCTAAATCCATGGTAGTGACTTCATTTGGAAGCTTCTTGTCTGAAAAAACAAATTCATGCATGCAAGTCCTATTGTATGGCAAATCAAAATCCTGCTTTAATTTTTCTTTTAAATAATTTGCATTTAACACAGAGTTTTCTGCAACTCTTTTCAATCCTTCTGCGCCCAAACCTTTGATGTAAGTAAAAGCCCTGACTAAAATTCCAAAGTTCCCGTAAAAGCTCCTGACTTTTCCAATTGAATGCTTTAAATCAAAGTTCAGTGAATATTTTTCATTTTCTTTTTCAATTAACGGAACAGGCAAAAATTCAATTAATTCTTTTGTTGCCCCCACCGGGCCAGAGCCAGGGCCCCCTCCTCCGTGAGGAGTGGAAAAAGTTTTATGCAAATTAATATGCATTAAATCAAATCCTTGTTCAGCAGGTTTTGAAATTCCAACTATTGCATTCAAGTTTGCTCCGTCACAATAAACCAAGCCGTTTTTTTCATGAACTATTCTGCAGATTTCTTCTATATTGTTGTCAAACAGCCCTAAAGTGTTTGGATTGGTTAGCATTAATCCTGCAGTATCTTGAGTCATTTTTTCTTTTAAGTCATTTAAATCAAGGTTTCCTTTTGCATCTGACTTGACTTCAATTGACTCAAAACCGCATAAAACACAAGAAGCAGGATTGGTCCCATGAGATGAATCAGCTACAAGCATTTTAGTTCTTTTTTCGTTTTTGTTTTTAAAGAAAGCCTTGATTATCATTACCCCGGTTAATTCTCCGTGGGCGCCTGCCGCAGGCTGCAAAGTAAACCTGTCAAAACCAGAGATTTCACATAACATTTGCTCTAATTCAAACATTAATTGCAATGCGCCCTGGCTTAATTCCTGTTCCTGCAATGGGTGAATTAAAGCAAAACCCTCTAAATTAGCCATGTTTTCATTTACTTTTGGATTGTATTTCATTGTACAGCTTCCTAATGGGTAGAAACCTGAATCGACCCCAAAATTTAAAGTGCTTAATTTAGTGTAATGCCTTACAACATCTATTTCACTTAATTCAGGCAATTCAAGTTTTTCTCTGAGGAATTCTTTTGGAATCAGATTATCTTTTTTTTCTATTTCTAATTCAGGCAAACTAATTCCTTTCCTGCCTTTTGCCCCTTTATCAAAAATCAACTTCATTTTATCTCCTTCAAAACACCAATCCAATTCTTAAAATCCAGTTTCTTCATTTATTTTATCTCCTTCAAAACTTCAATTTCTTTATTTTTTTCTTTTCCTCATTTCATTTAATTATTTTTTTTTTTTATTGAATTTATTTCACTTCCGCAAATTTCAATTTCTTCATTTATTTTGTTTTTCCTTAAAATTTCAATTAATTTTTATTTTTTTCATTTATTTTATTTCCTTCAAAACCCCAACTAGTTTATCAATCTCTTTTTTTGAATTCATTTCAGTCACACAAAAAAGCATGCAGTTTTTTAGTTCTTTAAATTCTTTCCCTAAATCAAACCCTGCAACAATTTTTTCCTGCAACAGTTTTTCTTTGACTTTTTCTATATTAGGGGTTTTAACTGCAAATTCATTGAAAAACAGAGCATTGAAAATTAACTCAAAGCCATCAATTTCCTTTATTTTTTCTGCTGCATAATGGGCTTTCTGCAAATTTAGTTCGGCTAATTCCTTTAAACCGTTTTTTCCCAGCAATGCAAGATGAATTGTTGCCATTACTGCAATTAAGCCCTGGTTAGTGCAGATATTTGAAATAGCTTTTTCTCTTCTGATATGCTGTTCTCTTGCCTGCAAAGTTAAAATAAAACCTGTTTTGCCTTCTGAGTCAGTTGTTTTTCCTGAAAGCCTTCCAGGAATAAACCTGATGTGTTTTTGTTTTACTGCAAAAAACCCTGCTCCTGGGCCTCCAAAACTCATTGGAACCCCAAAAGACTGGCCTTCCCCAACCACAAAATCTGCGTTGAATTCTCCAGGGCTTTTAATTAAACCCAATGAAACCGGTTCAGCCACACTAACAATAACTAATACATTTTTTTCTTGAATCAATTTAATTAAATTAAGGTCTTCAATTAATCCAAAAAAGTTTGGGTTCTGCAGTATAACACAGGCAGTTTCTTCATTCAAGTTTTCTTTTAATTCTTTTATTGAAATTAATCCATTTGATTCAAAACCCAGTTCTTTTATTTCCAAGTCATTTGCTTTAGCATAAGTTTTCAGGACTTTTTTGTATTCAGGATTCAAAGATTTTGCAATTAACACTTTATTTCTTTTTGAAATGATTTTGGCCATTACCATTGCATCAGCTGTTGCTGTTGCTCCGTCATAAACTGAAGCATTAGCTATATCCTGGCCGGTTAATTCTGCAATAAAAGACTGCCATTCATAGATTACTTGCAGATTTCCCTGCGAAACCTCTGGCTGGTACGGAGTATAAGCAGTATAAAATTCGCTTCTAAAAGCTAAATGAGAGACAGCAGAAGGAATAAAATGATTGTAAGTTCCTGCCCCGAGAAAATAACTGTAGTCGTTTGAGTTAGCATTTTTTTTGCTTAAACCAGAAACAACTTTAATTAATTCTTTTTCAGATAACCCTTTATCTAAATTCAGTTCTTTGATTAAAAGATTTTCAGGGATGTCTTTAAACAAATCTTTAATTGAATTCACTTTAATTGCTTTAAGCATTTCTTTTTTTTGTTCTTCAGTTACAGGAATATAATCCACTTAAAAAACCTCTAATGCAATCAGTGTTTTGCTGTTTTAAGGTATTCTGTGTATTGTTCTGCTGTCATTAAATTATCTAATTCTTTTGCATCTTTTAATTTGATTTTTGCAATCCATCCTTCTTCAAATGCACTGGAATTAATTTTTTCAGGAGCATCAGAAAGAACTGTGTTTACTTCAATTACTTCCCCTGAAACAGGGGCAAAAACATCGCTCACAGATTTAACCGACTCCAAAACACATAATTGGCTGAACTGTTCAACTGTTTTTCCTTTTTGAGGCAATTCAACAAAAACAATGTCTGTAAGCATTTGCTGGGCAAAATGAGTTATTCCAACTGTTCCTGTTCCGTCTTCAACTTTAATCCATTCATGCTGTTTGGTATACATCAAATCTTTTGGGTTATCCATTAACTCACCTCATTTTTCTCTTTTATAAAAAGGAATCTTAACAATTTTTGCCTTGCACTTTTTATCTCTTATTCGTATTTCAATCTCAGTGTCAGTTTTGGCAAAATCTGATTTAATATAACATAACCCCAAAGATTTTTTTAATGTAGGGCTTAAAGTGCCTGAAGTAACTTCTCCTAGTTCTTTTCCTTCCTTAAAGATTTTATAGCCATGCCTTGCAATTCCTTTGTCAATTAACTCAAACCCGACAAGTTTTCCAGGAATGCCTTTTTCTTTTTGTTTTAAAATGGCTTGTTTGCCAATAAAATCTTTTTCTAAATCCAGCACCCAAGAGTATCTTGCCTGCAAAGGAGTTTTTGTTTCATCCATTTCATTTCCATACAAGTTCATTGCGCACTCCACCCTCAAAGTGTCTCTTGCACCCAAACCAATTGGCTTGATTCCAAATTCTTTTCCTAATTCCATGAATTTATTCCAAATCTGAGAAGCTTTATTCCACTCAAAATACAATTCAAATCCTTCTTCTCCGGTATAACCAGAACGCGAAATAACTGCATTAACTCCGTCTAATTTTCCTTCCTTGAATTCATAAAATCCAATTTCATTTAAGTCAAAGTCAACAATTTTCTGCAATAATTCCTGTGATTTTGGCCCCTGTAAATCTAATTTAGAGAATTCAGAACTGGCATTTTTCACTTCAGCATCAAAACCATTTTCTTCTTTTATTTTTTTCAGCCAGTTAAAATCCTTTAATTCATTTGAAGCATTAACTACAACCATGAATTTTTCTTCACTGAATTTGTATGCAGTCAAATCATCTAAAATGCCCCCTTGCTCATTGCAGATTACAGCCAAAACCATTTTCCCTTTTTTTGGCTTAATTACATCCCTGCTTAAAGCTTTCTGAAGCAATTCAGTTGCCTGTTTTCCTGAAACAAAAAGTTCCCCCATATGAGAGATATCAAATAATCCGACAGAATTCCTTGTAGTGTTATGCTCTTCAATAATTGAAGTGTATTGAACCGGCATGTCCCAGCCGCCAAAATCAACTATTGTTGCATTTAATTTTTTGTGCTCTTCAAATAAAGCAGTTTGTTTGCTCATTTCACAACCTCTCTAACTTTCTTTTAACTAATTCAGCGGTTAACAACAAAACATCATATGCCTCGCTTAAAGGAGGGCAATAAGCTAACTCTACTTTAGATAATTCATCTATTGTCATTCCTGCCTTAATTGCAGTTGAAACAACATTTACTCTAACATATGCATCTTTTCCTATTGCCTGGCATCCGACAATTTTCCTTGACTTTTTTTCCACAACCAACTTAACTGTTAATTCTTTTGAGTCAGGAAACCAGTCATACTTGTTTTTTCCTTTGACTTTTGCTTCAACTACTTGAATTCCCTGGCTTTCAGCAAACTCTTTATTAAAACCAGTTGAAGCAACTTCAATTTCCCCTAAAAGGGTTACAAAAGTAAAATTAGTTCCGGGATACTTTTCTTTTGTGCCCAAAGCGTTTTTTCCTGCAGTTAAGCCCTGCAGATAAGCAGAGTTAGCCAGACCAACACAAGATTTTTTTCCATTAATTAAATTTGGAACTTCAATCACATCCCCTACAGCAAAAATTCCTTTTTCACTTGTCTCCAAAAATTCATTTACTTTAATTCCTTTTTTTCCTAATTCAATTCCTGCTTCTTCTGCCAGCTTTGTATTTGGCTTAATTCCAGTGCTTAAAATAATTAAATCAGCTTTAATTTCTTTTCCTTCAGCTATAACAGAATTTTCTTTTATTTCTTCAACTTTTTTTCCGGTCAAAATTTCAATGCCTTTTTCTTTTAAATAATTTTCAGCGATTAAAGCCATTTCTTTATCAAAGCTTTTATTCAAAATACTTTCATTTCCCTCAATTACCTTAACTTTCATTCCTTTTTTGTTTAAAGCAAAAGCTGTTTCTAATCCAATTGCTCCTGCTCCAATTACAACAGCCTGCTTGTTTTTTTCAATTAATTTATCCAGTTTTGAAGTATCTCTAAAATTATGCACTAAATGGATTTTATCTGAAAATTCTGTTATTCCTTTAATCGGGGGAATCAAAGCCGAGGCTCCAGTAGAAATAATTAAAGCATCAAATTCAATTTGATTGGATTTAGTTAAAACTTTTCTTTCTTTTACATCAATCTTTAATGCCTTTTCCCTGATTATTTTAACATTCATTCTTTCAGCATTAATATCGTGCTTTAAGTCATCTAACGGAAGAATTCCCTCTAAAGCATAAGGCAGGCCGCAATTATGCAGCAAATCAAACTCTTTTTCATCTACTACAGTTATTTCAGCTTTTGGATCAGTTTTTTTAGCTGAAAGCAATGAGGCAAAACCTGCGCTTCCTAATCCAGCAATAACCAATCTATTCAAAAAATCACAGTAAAAATAAACAACGATAAATTTAAAGAGATAGACAAAAAACCATTTTCTACATAATCATTTTTTCTCTTTTTTTCTGTCTCGTATTTTCCCGTCTCTTTTTCTTCTGTCTTCTACTATTGGTTCAACCCATTCCATTTGCGTTCCAATCTTTTTAAACCCGCCTGGACTAATTGTTTTTGGTCTTGGACTTTTCATTTGCCCATATTCTGTAACAGAAACTCTCAACATTCCAGAACCAAGTCTTGTTCCTATCTTCTTTTTTCTGGGGGTTGGTTTTTTTGCCGGCATACCCCAAAATATTGTTTTGAATCAATAAAAATCTTTCTGTGTTAATTCAGCATTGTAGTATCCGGTTATTTTTGCATGGTAGTTGGATTTTGATGTTTTTTCTTTTCATTTTATTCTCCTGTTGAATAATCCCAGTATGTTTTCTGGTTGGAGTTTTTGCATGACTGCTTCGTTGGGTGTTATTCCGGTTTT
>JBDRGO010000054.1:0-21943 GCA_043817715.1 Candidatus Iainarchaeum sp.
TTCGGAAAATTATTCAGAATCACCACTTTCGGTGAAAGTCATGGAAAAGCAGTAGGTGTTGTAATTGAAGGAATTAAAGCAGGCATGAAATTAGATAAAGAAATTATTCAAAAAGAATTAAACCGAAGAAAACCAGGGCAAAGCAAGGTTTCAAGTTCAAGAAAAGAAAAGGACGAACTTGAAATTTTAAGCGGAGTATTTGAAGGAAAAACTCTTGGAACTCCTGTATGCATTATTGTAAGAAACAAGGATATGCGCCCGGAAGATTACAGTGAATTAAAGGATGTTTTCAGGCCAGGGCATGCCGGCTTTGCTTTTCTGAAGAAATTCGGCTTAAGAGACCATCGCGGGGGAGGAAGGGCAAGCGCAAGGGAAACCATTGGAAGGGTTGCTGCAGGGGCGATTGCAAAAAATGAATTAAGAAAAAAAGGAATTGAAATAACTGCATTTACCAAAGAGGCTGCCGGAATTAAGGCAGAAAAAATTGATTTAAAAGAAATTGAAAAAAATCCAATGAAATGCCCTGACAAAAAAAAGGCAAAGGAAATGGAAAACGCTGTTTTAAATGCAAAAAAAGAAGGCAATTCAGTCGGGGGAATAATTGAATTACGCATTAATGGAGTTCCTGCAGGAATCGGTGAGCCGGTGTTTTCAAAACTGGATGCTGAACTTGCTAAAGCATTAATGGGCATCGGGGCAGTTAAAGGAATTGAGTTCGGGGAAGGATTTAATGCCGCTAAAATGGATGGAAAAGAAAACAATGATGAAATGCATTCAGTAAAAGGAAAAATTGAATTCAAAACAAATAATGCAGGCGGAATTTCAGGCGGAATCAGTTCAGGGCAGGAAATTGTATTAAGGATTGCAGTTAAACCAACTTCATCGATTTCATTGGAGCAGGAAACCGTTGACTTGAATGGAAATAACAGAAAAATTAAAATTAAGGGAAGGCATGACCCCTGCATCTGCCCGAGAATAATCCCTGTTGCGGAAGCAATGGCGGCATTAGTTATTTATGATTTGCTTTTAATGCAGGAAATGAGAAAAAAAAGTAAATTAAAGTTTGCTTTTAATGCAGGAAATGAGAAAAAAGAATTGAATTAAAGGGATGATTAAATGAAACCAATTATAGGAATTATCGGCGGAAAAGGAAAAATGGGAAAATTGTTTGCCAGATTTTTTCGCTTTAATGGATTTAAAGTAATGATTTCAGATAAAAAAACAAAATTAACTGCAAAGGAATTAATGAAAAAATGCAATGTAATTATTTTCAGCACGCCAATGAATAAAACAGAAAAAGCAATTGAAGAAAATGCAAAATATGCAAAAAAAGGAAGTTTATTGCTGGACCTTGCTTCATTAAAAGAAATGCCTGTGAATACAATGAATAAATCTGCTTCAAAAGGGGCTGAAGTAATTGGATTACATCCTTTATTCGGTCCAAAAATTGATTCATTCAGGGGAAAAACAATTGTTTTGTGCCCATTAAAGAAAAAAAGCAAATGGCTGGATTGGCTGAAAAAATTATTTAAAAAAAATAAAATCAGGTTAAAAATTATTTCCGCCAAAAAGCACGACAAATTAATGTCTGTAATCCAGGGAATGAATTATTTTTCAATTTTAACGGAAAGAAATGCATTAAAAAAACTGGGTTTTACTGAAAAAGAATTGCAGGAATTTGCTACTCCTAATTATGCTTCAAAGAAAAAATTAACTAAAAAAGAATTAATTGAAAACAAGAGATTAATCCAAGATATTTTATTCATGAATTCATTCAACAAAGAATCAATTAAGGAATTCCTTAAATCAGGGAAAAAACTGCAAAAAATAATTAATTCAAAAAACAAAAAAGAATTTGAAAAATTCCTTAAGGGATGTGCATGATTTCTAAAAAAACCAGGTCAAATATTGTGCAGGGAAGCTGGATTCGGAAGCTTTTTGAAAAAGGAAATGAATTAAGGAAACAGGGAATTGAAGTAATTGATTTGTCTCTTGGAAACCCTGTTTTAGAGCCGCCTGAAAGGGTTATTGAATCAATTAAAGAAAATGCAGGGATTAAGGGAATTCATCGTTATATGAGCAATGCTGGTTTTGAAGAAACAAGGCAAAAGATTGCCGAATATTTGAATCAAAAAAATTTACTGAAAACTTCAAAGGAAAAAATTGTCTTAACCTGCGGGGCAGGAGGGGCAATAAATGTCATATTAAAAACAATCCTGAATCCAATGGATGAAGTTATTATTTTTACGCCATGCTTTATGGAATACAAATTTTATATTGAAAATTTTGAAGGAAAGGCAGTTGAATGCAGTACAAAAGAGGATTATTCAATTGATTTTAGTGAATTGGGAAAAAAAATCAGTGAAAAAACAAAAGCAGTGATAATTAATTCCCCGAATAACCCTACAGGAAAAGTTTATTCAAAAAAAGAACTGATGAAATTAAGCGATTTTTTAAAGGAAAAGGAAAAAGAATTTAATAAAGAAATTTATGTTATTTCAGATGAACCATATAGAGATGTTTTATTTGACGGAATTGAATTTACTTCAATTTCATCCATTTACCCCGCACATAGTTTCATGGTTTTTTCATGGTCCAAATCATTGGGTTTGGCAGGGGAAAGAATCGGCTATATTGCCTGTCCAAAACAAATGCCAAAAGAAGTAATTGACGGATTAGTACTGAACAACAGGATTTTGGGCTTTGTTAATGCGCCTGCATTAATGCAGAAAATAGCAGGCGAAAATTTGGAGCCGATTAAGGGGCTTGATAAAATTTATGAAAATAAAAGAAATTATTTAATTAAAGAACTGGCTAAATCAGGTTATGGATTTTTTGTTCCGCAGGGCGCGTTTTATTTATTTGTCAAAAGCCCTTTAGAAAATGACATTGAATTCTGCCTGAATGCAGCGGAAAAACATTTATTGGTTTCCCCTGGAACAGGCTTCGGAAAAAAAGGGTTTTTCAGGATTGCTTTTTGCACAGAAGATGAAACACTGAAAAAAGCAATTGATTTGCTTAAAGAATTAAAGCAATCCCGCTGTCTGGCTTAAAATAAATAAAGCATAAGCCAGAAGGAATAATATTCCTGTTTTTTTTCCAAGGTTATGGTATTTGTTTAATGCAAACCATAAATACAAAGTGACAATTATCATTAATGTTATTGCAGGGCCGATTGCATTGAATTCAATTGAAATTGGGGCAAGCACTGCGCCTGCGCCTAAAACAAGGGTTAAATTTACAATGCTTGAGCCGAGAATTTCGCCTAAAGCAATGGATTTATGCTTTTTAATTACCGCCACAACTGCAATGGATAGTTCAGGCAGGCTTGTGCCTAAAGCAACAACCGTTAACCCGATTACTGTTTCGCTTAAATTCATTGCAAGTGCAATAGTTGTTGCTTCCTGAATCATAAAATAACTTGCACCAATAACAAAAACCATTCCAACACAGAACAGAATGATATCCAGAACCATGTGCGAAAACCATTCAAGCTTTTGAACTAAAAGTTTAACCACATCAGGATTCCTGAAAACATGTTTAGGCATTTCCAAAGAAATTTTCATTTTAGAAACAATGAATGCATAAGCGAAAAAAATTGAAATCAAAACAATTCCTTCAATTAAGCCAATTGAATTTCTCTGGATTAAAAGCAATGGAATCAAACTGATAATGAATAAAATTCCTGCATTCTGGGACATTGCCTTCTGGGTTACGGGAATTCCCTGCAGAAAAGCAACAACCCCTAAAACAAGCAGTTTATTGGTTATATTGCTTCCAATCACATTGCCTAAAATAATCCCTGTGTTCCCGCTTAAGCCTGCCATAACTGAAACCATTAATTCAGGCAGGCTTGTTGCAACAGAAACAAGAATAAAAGCAACTGCAAATTCCCCTATTCCCAAATGCTTTGATAAATTAATCACTGACTTTAAAACAGTATGGCTTGCCTTGGATAAAACAATCAATGAAACCAAAAAAACCGCAAGCGAAGGCAAAAATGAAAGAAAAAACATGAAATAAAATTAAATGAAAACAAGTATTTAAAGTTAATTAAATGAAAGGCTTTGTAGAAATCCTCACATTTGAATTTTAAATTGTTTTGAATTTTAAATTGTTTTGAATTTGTAAATAAACAAATTTTATGAATTAATTTTTTGTCATTTATAAAGCATTTCAACAAAGCCTAAATGAAAGGCTGACAATCCATAAAATTACAGAAAGCAACTGGAATAAAACCGCCTTTTTAAGGCTTTTTCAGGCAGTTTAGCATTATCACAGAAGGCTTAAATATTTAATGAAGGGCATTACATGTATGCGATGGAGCAAGACCTTTGAATGGTTTTGGAATTCGCATAAAAAAATGAAGAAATATGACTCTGTTTCTGCTAATCTTTAAGGATTAGGCTTCTGGCATTAATTAAAATGATGAAAGGAGGAATGTTATGGTTTCAAAAAAGAAAAGAAGGGAATTTGAGGAAGAAGAAGACTTTACTGAAAGGGAAAACTGGGACGAAGAATTTGAATAAATAAAGGAAAGCAATATAAAAAAGGAAAATCATTAATTAAAGTGAATAAGGAAAAGTGTTAAAATGAATTACAATAACAGCGAAAGAAAGTATTTCTGCATGAACTGCAAAGAAGAAATAATCAATGAAAAAGGAAAAGGGAATATGTACACTAAAAGGTTCTGTTCCGAACTATGCAGGGAAAAATACCTTGAATAATTCCCTTTCTTTTTATTTTTTTATTTTGGAAATTATTTTTTCAAATCTCCTGATGGATTAACCATTTTTTTCTTGCAGCGGGATAATCAATTCTTTGATGGACTCCGCGGGATTCCTTTCTTTTTAATGCAGAAGAAACAATCAGGTTGGATAACTGCAGGGCGGAAAAATAATTCACTGCATTAATGCTTTCAGCAAATTCAAATTCTTTTTCCTTGCGTGAAATGAAATCCCTTGCATTCAATAAATGCTTTTTGCTTTTGATTATGGAAGCGCGTTCCCACATTTTTTTCCTTAAAGCAGTTAATTCATTTGAATAATCTGATTTGAAATTTTTAATTTTTGAATTATTGATTTTATTTTTTGTTTTTTCGTTTCTGTATTTTATTTTTCCTGTTTTTTCCTTTAAGGCCTGTTTTGCCGCATTTTCCCCCGCAATCCTGCCCATAACAATTGCTTCCAATAATGAATTGCATGCCAGTCTGTTTGCGCCATGCAGCCCGCTTGCAGAAGCTTCCCCTGCGGCAAAAACATTTAATGCATTTGTTTCAGCATTGATTCCTGTTTTGATTCCCCCGATGCAGTAATGTGCTGAAGGAGTTATTGGAATTAATTTTTTATCAGGATTGATTTTTAATTTTTTAAGTTCTTCTGCAAAAGAAGGGAACCTTTCCTTAATGTGTTTTTTTCCTAATTTTGTCGCATCCAAAAAAACTTTGTATCCATGGAATTCCTCGTCATAAATTGCCTTGCTTATTATGTCTCTTGTTGCGAGTTCCATTAAGGGGGAGTAAAATTTCATGAATCTGGTTCCCTTTGAATTAACTAATAATGCTTTTTCCCCTCTCACCGATTCAGTTACGACAAAATTACTTTTCTTTTCAGGGATTGTTGTGGGATGGAACTGCACGAATTCCAAATCGCTTAAAGCAATGCCTGCACGGAATGCAGCGCTTGAAGCATTCCCGATTGCTTCAGGGGAATTCGTTGAATTGGAATAAAGTGAAGAATGTCCCCCTGTTGCAATTACAAATGATTTTGCCTTAATTAATTCAAAGTGGTTTTTTTTGGAATAAACTATTGCACCCAATGCATTAATCGAATTGCCTGAATTTAATGAATTAACTGAATTCATTTCAAAATCAATCAATGATGTGTTTGGAAATAAATGAATTCCTTTTTCTTTAACCAATGAAACCATGAAATTGGTTAAGCCTTTTCCTGTTTCATCACCCATAATATGAAGAACCCTTTCCTCGCTATGGCCTCCTTCTTTTCCTAAATGAATTCTTCCGTTTACTTCATCAAAATTCAATCCTAAATCAATTAATTCCTTTATCTGCGGAATGCTTTTTTTTATTATTGAATCCACAACCAAATAATTGCATAATCCTTTTCCTGCTGTGAGCGTGTCCTTAATGTGTTTTTTAACTGAATCGCCTTTTCCAATCGGAACAGCAATTCCTCCCTTGGCTTTAATTGAACTGGATTCCTTAATGGAGGAATAAATTAATGCAACTGAATTATTTGAATCAGCGGCATAAAATGCAGCACTTAATCCTGCCAGCCCTGAGCCGAAAATGCATACATCAAATGAATCAGAATAAGAGGGATTTAAAAGCAAAGGCTTTCTTTCAAGAGAATTCATATCCTTTTAATTGCTTCAAAATCCTTAAAAACCAAAAGCAATTAAATTAATTCATTTTATTGATTCCTTTTTTTTCTCAATTTTAGTTCCTTATGTACTTTTTCAAAAGCTTTTTTTAGTTTTCTTTTAATTTCCAAAGGCCCGATAAAATTCTGGACACTCCATTCATCAGGAAAAGAAATGCCAATTATCCCGGGATTGAATAAGACGAATCTAAAAAACCGTTCAGCATTGCCTGAAGACAAAGAATTAACTATAACCTTTCCTCTTTCTTCATTAAAAGTCTGCAGGTCAATTTTTCTATTTAACAAAAAAGCTATTTCCTTATTCATTCCTTTCCTTTCACTAATAGGCATATTTCCTACTACAAATAAATCTACTTCAGAAGGTTTGTATTCTTTTTTTGCAAAGCCTCCGAATACAATAAGCCCTTCAAATCCAGGAATTGATTTTCTTTTTTCCTCAACAAAAAATTTAAGTTTATCAATTACTGGTTTTCTTGTTAAAAATACTTTAAATAACTCCCTAACTCTTTTTCTTTCTTCAGGGCTTTTGCGCAATAAAAACCTTTTAATAATACTGCTTTTATTCCCTGGCGCCCTCATAAGTTCAGGGATAAACATCAAAAAATTCCTTTTAATGCCTTTTTTAGGGAAAAATTCCCTTCTTTTAGTGTTGCCTTGAATTGAAGCCATTAATTACACGTATACAAGTTTTCTATTGCTTTTTCTCCTGCTCAATTATTGCCTTCATTCTTGCTGAACAGTCCAGTTCTTCCAAAAATTCAATCACTGGTTTCGGCAATTGCTTTTTCCATTTTCCGCCATTAGTCATTTCTTTTCTTATTTTGGTTGAATCAATTTCTTTTTTGTTTGAAATCATTCTTTTAACTTCAATTCCTTCCCTTTCAAATAACTGCTTTACAATCGGATTATTGGTGTAAACAATGTCAAATTCAGGGGAATAAGAAATCACTTTGCTTGCCCATAAGCCGTACTGCTGGATGTCATCAACAGGAACAATAAAGCATTTTTGCATCAAGCTGTCTTCTTTTAACGCAAGATGAATCATTTCAATTCTTTCGCCTGCAGTAAAAGGGTCATTTAATTCAAATGAATTCTGGCTTGAGCCAATCACAATAACCAGTTCATCAACTTCTTTCAGGATTCTTTTAACTGCTTCATGATGCCCTGAATGATATGGCTGGAACCTTCCGACAATTAATCCCCTCATTTTTTCATCCCCAAAATTTTCAATGAATAATCAACCTGCCTTGCATTCTTGGTTATTTCACCCAAAGAAATGAAATCAGGCATTAATAAAGAGTAATTCCTTAAGTTCTTTAAATTGATTCCCCCGCTTAATTCGATTTTTGTTTTAGGGGAAATTCTGCGCATTTGATTAATTGCTTTCCCTGCATTTGAAAGGGAAAAATTGTCAAGCATAATAATGTCAGGTTCAGCGCCTAAAGCATTCAATGCTTCATTTAAATCAGTCACTTCAACTTCAATTTTTAATTTTTTAATTCCTGCTTTATTTAATTTGCTTTTTTCCTTAATTTTTTTATTTTCATATTTTTCCTTTGCCTTCACTACCGCCTCAAAAGGGGAAGAAAAAAACACCAAATGATTTTCCTTTAATAACACAGCAGAATTCAGGTTTTTCCTGTGCGGAAAAATTCCGGCAATTTCACAGGCTTTTTTGTCAAATTCATTGAATAAAGGAATTGTTTTTCTTGTGGCAGCAACCATTACTTTTGAAACCGATTTTGCTTTAACTGCAAGTGTTGCTACTCCGCTCATTCTTCCCAAAAAATTCAATGCAGTGCGTTCGCATTCAAGAATATCTTTATTGAATCCTTCAAGTGAAATGATTTTTTTTCCTTTAATTATTTTTGAACCGTCTTTAGAAAAAGATTTCACTTTAATTTTTCTTGATTTAAATAAATAAACTGCTTCTTCTAATCCAGCAAGAACTCCAGAAGATTTAGCATAAATCACTGCTTTGCATTTCTGTTTCGGAACCAAAGCAGTGGTTACATCTCCTGTTGAAATGTCTTCTTTTAAAGATGAAAGAATTTTCTTTCTCTGCTCTAATGAAAGCATAACTTTATTGGAAAGAAAGTTAATAAAAAAGGAATTATTCCGTATGCATTATTTCATCAAAGATTTTTTCATCTATTCCTGTACCAATTTCAACACCGCTAAGCTTATACCTTGCAGTAATGTATTTTTCCATTAAATCGATTTGTTTTTTGGCAAGGGCTACAGAATGCGTTTCTTTTCTCTCGCCAAATTCATATTCTGCATTAAGCTCAAATTCTTTTCCTTTTGGAATTAGTTTCAGTTTAAGTTCCGGTCCGTCAGGATTGCCCCAAAGATGAGATGTCTTTTTTGTATTCTGAATGCAACGCAAAAGCATTTCAGTAACTGTAAAAACAGGGTGCCCTGTTTCAGGAAAATCTTTAAGTACAACTTCAGCGATTGGCTTAATTTTTTTATCAAAATATTTTTCATTAGCAAGATGCCCTTTATGCAAAAACATTTCTCTTTTATATCTCCATTCAGCTGCCTTTTCTCCAGTAAAAACTATTTCCCTTGTTTTTCCATCCAGCAACAGAATGCCCGCATTTTGAGTTCCATGATAACCTTCATGATCCTGTTGAATGCCTTTAAGCGCATCCTCAAAAGAAACATTATGTTTTCTCCATTGCTCTTGCCTTAATCTTGCAAGCTTTTCCAGCCAAATAATTCTTGGGTTCATACAAAAACAAAAAAAATAACTTAATAAAGCCCTTTCGCTATCCTTTTCACGTTTAATTCTTTTACTGCAACTTCGGGGGTTAATACAATGCTTTCTTCCCCCCATGCAAGGGCAGGAAAACGCTTTTTGGTCAATCCTGGAACATTCATTAAAATTCTTTCAAAGTTGTCGTTAATGCGCAAAGTATTTGGAACTAACGGAGAAGTAATTTCGCCGTTTTCAATTATGAATGAATCACCCCTGATGGTTGAAGTGAAATCGCTTGAAGTCGGCCCGTTCACAGGGTAAGTATACCATATTCTGCCGATATAAATTCCGTCTTTTATTTCCTTGAATAATTCTTCCTGCGAGTAATCGCCTTTTTTTACAACCAGATTGGTTGAATAAATTCCTGGTTCTGAAGCATAATCCCTTCCGATTCCCCCGAACCTGAAGCCATTGGCTGAATTGAATCTTTTATCAGAAGAATATTTTTTTGCATAATAATCATTAGATAAATAATTCACCAATTTTCCTTTTTCAATTAACGGAGTTTTTGATGTCGGAATCCCTTCACAGGTGATTTTTTTTGTTCCCAAAGCATTTTCCTTCAAACCGTCGTCATAAATTGAAATTTTTTCATCGGCAATAACTGAATCAAGTTTTCCTGTAAAGGGGCTTGCCTGCATGTCAACAGAGCCAAGATTCAAATCAAGCCTTGAATACAGTAAATCAGCGAATGCAAGAGGGCCGAAAACAACATTGTATTTTCCTGAATTCAAATGCTTTCCGTTAATTAATGCCTTTGCCTTCTGTACTGAAGTGAATCCGATTTTTTCTGCATCAAATTTATTCAAGGAAACTCCGCAGTCAAACCACATTCCGCTTACTTCCGGCTTGGATTCAAAAATTGTGGTAAGGTTTCCCAAAGCAACAGTGCTTTCATCAAATTCATTTATTCCGTTTGAATTCATTACGCTGATTTTTTCGGAAAGAAAATCGAGCTCGCCGGTTAAATTGAATTTTAAATTTTTGTTTTTTGAATTTGCTTTAATCCCGTTTAATTCAGTTAATGCACTGTTCAAACAAGAATAGCTTAAGTCAATTCCTTTTTCCTCATTGAAATCCATTATTTTCCTGTCAGGGAAATTAATTTGAATCGGTTTTCCTTTCGGTTCAGGAAATGAATGAAAATCAGGATCCAGAACTTTTGAATGCTTTGCTTTATCAAACGCCTTTTTTATTCCATCCAATCCAAATTCGGAATCTGTTTTGCCGAAGCCGGTTTTTCCGTCATCAAATAAAACCCTTATGCTTAATCCAAAAAAATCCATTGATTTGGATTCCTCTAATGCATTGCTTGGAACATTGGATGCAAGGCATAAGCGGAAAACATCTAATTTGTTTTCAGAAGCAAACACTTCAAACTGCTTTGCATTTTTCTGCTTTTCAAGAAAACGCATTCCTGTTTCACAGGCATTTTTTAATTCATTTAATTCAGGCAAATGCATTCACTTCCTGCAAGTTCACAAAATTCATTGGCTTCAGACAAATAATTCCCCTCCGGTAATTCTTCCTATTGCGCGCATTGTAGGGCTTCCATTGCCTAATTTCATTACCTGCATAGGAGTTCCTTTTCCGCAGTTAGGCACATTAAACATGCCGAAATCCTTTCCAACAGCATCAATTGAGGAAAGGTAACTGAAGGAATCTGCCTGCAAACCGCCTTTTCTGTAAAGAGTTGTTAATTCACCTTTTTCAATTTTATATGCTTTCCAGCAGGTTATTTTAAAATTCTGCCTTGTTTCGCCGATTGAAGGAATTTTTCTTCCAATTAAGTAATAACCTTCTTTTGTATCCTGAATAATTTCATCTTTATTCCACTTGCCTTTATCAAAACAAGTATTGGTCATCCGAATTAATGGAACAGCGCTTGCAGTGGTTGCACGCACTGCAGAATTTGCCGGCTGACCTAAAATTGCCGCAGTTTCACGTGAATTAAGAAATTCATTTAAAATTCCATTTTTAATATTAATTGATTTTCTTGCCTTGGTTCCTTCATCATCATATTTGAATTTTCCATATCCTTCCAATGATGAATCAGAAAAAACAGTTACTAAATCAGAAGCAACTTTTTTTCCAAACATGTTGTCTTCAATTGAATTAAACCACCATGCACGCCCTGCCCATGCAGCCTCTCTTTTCAGTGCACGGTCTGCTTCAATCGGATGCCCGCATATTTCATGAACCAATAATGAATTGAACCATGCATCAGTTACAATTGAAGTATTTTTCTGCTCCTTCACTGCTTTTGCATTGCTTAATTCAATTGTTCCTTCTGCAATAAATGAAGTAAATTCATCCAATGATTTCCGAAATCCATTTACTCCGTCAAATACTTCCAAACCCAGTCTTTCTCCAATTGATTCATAATAGGATTCCATTGCCTTTCCTTTTGCAACAGCAAAAAAGAACGCCTCTGTTAAAGGCCAAGTCTGATCAATTAATGCGCCTTCACTTGAAGCAAATAATTTTCTTTCAAAACCAGAACTTAATCCAATAACATTTGATGCAATTCCATTAATTTCTTTTACTTTTTTTGATTGTTCCTGTGTTAAAGAAATCAGTTCATCCAATGAAATGTTGCGGGGATTTTTTTTGAATTCATATTTAACCGTGTCCTTATGCACTTCTGTTTCCAGAAAATTATTTTCCTTTAAGGAAGAAAGGAAGGAAAAGGAATTTTTTAATTTCTGCTTTTGAATTAATGAGTGTTTTGCTTTTTTTAATGATGAATTCAGCAGTTCATTTAATGTTTTTTTGAATTCTTTTTTCAGCTGTTCAATTCCCATTGAAGTTCCTGCCATTCCTGAAGCAAGCAATCCGTTTCCTTTAACATAAACCCTTACGCCTAAATCAATTCCATAATCCTCATATGCGCCCTTAATGTCTGCATTCTGGCATGAAGCGGCTTTTGCTTCGCTTAATTCAATTCTTGCATCCGCATAATGAACTGAATTTTTTGAACTGAATTTATCAAGTTCATTGAATAATTCATCCTTGAATTCATCAAGCAGTTCTATTTTTACTTCAGTCATTAAGGCAACACTTTTATTTCTTTCAGGAAAATCAATGCAGAAAATATTTGGTTCTTTCAACAGTTATTTCTTTTTCAGCATCGGCAAACCGGTTTTTTCCGATTCAATTACTTTTCTATCGGAAGGCAAATCGCATCCGGTGGCTTTCTTTTCTTTTGAGAAATAATACAATGTTCCATTTCTCATTTCTTTTTTGTTAAGATAATATTTCTTTCCTTTTGAGTTAGTATGTTCATAAACCATGATTAATCACCGAAAATTAAAGGGAAAATCAATTATTAAAGGTTTTCGGAAAAAAGCAATTGTATGCGTTTATGGTCAATTCATCCAAAGTACCTTGATTCAATCGGATTAATTGCATTATGGCGGGAGGCATTGCTTGCAAAAAAAGTCCTGCAGGGAAAAACCAAAGGATACAAAAAACACCCGCAATTAATCAGATTCAAAAAAAGCAAAAATCACTTGCAGGCAATTAATTCATTTCTTTTCTTTGCATACAAAGAAGCAATAAAAAGAGGATTTAATTTTGATAAAGGTAAAATAGGAAAAACGAGTAAAGCAAAAATTTCAGTAACAAAAAAACAAATTGAATTTGAATTTAATTGGTTAAAGAAAAAATTAAGGAAAAGAAGTAATTCAAAATACAGGGAACTGCTTAAGGTTAAAAAGATTGAAATGAATGAATTATTCAGGATTGTAAAAGGAAAAAAAGAGGAATGGGAAAAAGCGATTTGAGAGAAAAAAAGAATAAAATCAGTTATTAAGATTTTCCTTTTTTTAATAATAAACTAATAAGTGAATTAATATGATTGAATTAATTGAGGCATTTATTCTTCTTTTAGTAATTATGAATCCGATTCTCAGCTTAGGGGCATTGCTTTCAATGAGTGAAGGCAAATCAGAAAAGGAAAAAAAAGCAATCGCAGTTAAAAGCGTCCTTGTTGCGGCTTTTGTGTTTTTTTTGTTTGCATTTGCAGGAAACATTGCATTGGATATTCTTGGAACAAAAATTGACAGCTTCAGGGCAGCAGGAGGAATTATTCTTATCCTTTTGGGAATCCAGATGAGCTTAGGAATACGCATTCTGAAAGAAAAAGAGGAAGTAAGCGAAACAGCAGTTGTAATCGGAACCCCTTTAATAAGCGGGCCTGCAACAATTACCACAACAATTCTATTGGTTAATGACACCGGTCTTGGAATAACGCTTGCGGCAGGGACAATTGCGTTAATTGTAATCCTTTTCACCTTGCTTATTTCATCAAAACTCGGCAAAATTGTCGGGCATAGCGGAATGAGGGTGCTTTCAACAATGATGGGAATAGTAACAATTTCATGGGGAATCCAATTCCTGCTTGAAGGAGCAATGAAATTCATCGGGGCGTAATTAATGGGTTTGCTTTTAATTCCAAAAAAATTCAAAGAATTCATTTCAGAATTAAAGAAAGAGGACAATATTGGAATTTATTTTGATGGCGACCCTGACGGCTTAACTGCAGGGGCAATTATTTTTCGTGCATTAAAAAAAATGAATTTAACTCCAAAACTTATTTTTACACAGGGAAAAGGAAATCCCTTTCTTTCAAAAGAAACTGCTGATTTTTTGAAGAAAAATAAAATCAATAAATTCATTTGCGTTGACATAAGCTTGGATCAACAGCCTGAAGGAATTAAGGAATGCGAAAAAACAGCTGAAAAAATACTGATTTTAGACCATCATAAAAGATACAATGATGTGGATTCAGATAAAACAGTGATGTTTAAGTCAGGGGAATTAAGCGAACTGGATGGTGCTGCCTACCCGAGCGCAAAGTTTTCATTTGACTTGTTTTCAGAATTTACTGATTTAAACGGAGAAAGCTGGATTTCTGCAACAGGAATAATCGGAGACAATGGCTTAAGGCATTGGAAGGAATTTATTGAAGAAGTTTATGAAAAGCATAAAACAAATTTCAGTAAATTGAATAAATTACAGGAATTGATTTCTGCAGTGGAAGTAAGTAATGCACAGAAACTGAATGAATTAGTAATAGAATTCATTAATGCAAAAAAACCAGAAGATATCCTGAACAGCAGGTTCGCCGGATTAATAAAGGAACTTGAAAAAGAAATGAATAAATTAATGGAAAAATTCCAGAAAGAAAAAGAAGTTTTTGAGGAACTTGAACTGGTTTTTTTTGAATTTGAATCCAGTAAAAGAATCAAGTCTCCTTTAGCTAATATGGTTTCAAATGAATTTTATCCAAATAAAACTGTTTTTATTTTTCAAGTGACTGGAGAAAAGGTTTTAATTAGTGCTAGACGCCAGGATTACAAAGTAAAAGTAAATGATTTAATTGAAGAATCAATTAAAGGATTTGATAACGCAAGCGGGGGCGGGCATATTCCTGCTGCTGCGGGAAAAATAATGCTGAATGATTTGAAGGAATTCAAGGAAAGGATAAAGAAGAAACTAAAGCACAAATACATTTAAAACAATTATTTCCCTTGAATTAATTGATTGGATGTCTAATAGAATTGAAGTAAAATACGCTGTTTCTGATGCAAGGGCAAAAGTAAGGAAAAAAGAGCTTTTAACTGCAGGATTCACAGAAATTAAAGAAATCGCTTTAGTTGATGTTTATACATTTGATTTGGATTTAAATGAAGAAGAATTAAAGAAGTCCGCTGAAATGCTTTCAAACCCGGTGCTTCAAGAATATTCAATTGGAACGCCATTGCATTCAAATGAATTTAATTATGCAATTGAAATTGGTTTTCTGCCAGGAGTAACAGACAATATTGGAAGCACGGCAAAAGAAGCAGTGCAGGATTTATTAAAGAAAAAATTCGAAGAAGGAAAAGGAATTTACTCAAGCCAAATAATTTTCATTAAAGGAAAAAATTCAAAAGAACAAAAAGAAAAAGAAATTAATTCAAAAGAATTAAATAAATCAATAAATGAAATCGCAAATTCATTATTCAATCCGTTAATCCAGCGCGCGCAAATTAAATCATTTGAAGAATTCCAGAAAGAAAACGGAATGGATTTAATTATTCCAAAAGTTGAATTAAAAAAAGAAATTTCAGTGGATGAAGTTGATTTGGAATTAAATGAAAAGGAATTAATTAAATTAGGAAAAGAAGGGATTCCAAACAAGGACGGAACAAGAAGAGGGCCGCTTGCATTGAGTTTGTATTATTTGAAGGCAATTCAGGAATATTTTGAAAAAGAAAAAAGAAAACCAACAGACATTGAACTGGAATCACTTGCACAAACCTGGTCAGAGCACTGCAAGCACACAATTTTTGCAGACCCGATTGATGAATTGAAAGAAGGATTATTCAAAACATATATTAGGGGAGCAACTGAAAGAATAAAAAAAGAAAAAAAAGGAAATGATTTCTGCGTTTCAGTATTCAAGGACAATTCAGGGGCAATTGAATTTGATGAAAATTACTTGATTACTGACAAGGCAGAAACGCATAATTCCCCAAGCGCATTGGACCCTTTCGGGGGCGCAATCACAGGAATTGTCGGAGTGAACAGGGACACAATAGGATTTGGTTTAGGCGCAAAACCAATAATAAATAAATATGGTTATTGCTTTGCGGATCCGAAAGATGCAAAGCCATTATTTAAAGGGGAAAATTTTTCTGAAAAAATGCTTTCACCAAAAAGAATTCTTGAAGGGGTTGTTTCAGGAGTAAGGGTCGGGGGAAATTGTTCAGGAATTCCATGCCCGCAGGGATTCATGTATTTCAATGAAAGATTTAAAGGAAAGCCGTTGGTTTTTGTCGGCACAGTAGGATTGATTCCAAAAGAAAGTGCAGGAAGATTAAGCCATGAAAAAAAAGCAATGCCGGGAAATTTAATTGTAATGATTGGCGGCAGGGTAGGGCAGGACGGAATTCATGGAGCAACTTTTTCTTCAGAAGCAATGGATGCAAAAAGCCCTATGGGTGCGGTTCAAATCGGAGATCCAATAACCCAGAAAAAATTCAGCGATGCAATAGTAAAAGAAGCAAGAGACAAGGAATTGTATAACAGTATCACCGATAATGGAGCCGGAGGATTAAGCTGTTCTGTAGCGGAAATGGCAAAAGAAAGCAAAGGATGCCATGTAAACCTTGAATTGGTTCCATTAAAGTATCCGAATTTAGAGCCATGGAAAATATGGGTAAGCGAATCACAGGAAAGAATGACTCTGGCAGTGCCAAAGCATAAATGGTGGAAATTAAAGGAATTAATGGATAAAAGAGGGGTTGAAGCAACAGTTATCGGCAAATTCACGGATTCAGGAAAATGCATTGTTGAATTCAATGGAGAAAAAATAATGGATTTGAAAATGGATTTTCTGCATGAAGGACTGCCAAAAATTCCATTAAAATCAGTTTATGAAAAACCAGTTCATGAAGAGCCGGAATTCGAAGAAGAAAAAAATTTAACACAGGCACTGCATGAAATGATTTCAAGATTAAATATTGCAGGAAATGAATTCATTTCAATGCAGTATGACCATGAAGTGCAGGGAGGTTCAGTAATAAAGCCATTGCAGGGAAAAGGCAGGGTTAACGGAGAAGCAACAGTAACAAGGCCTTTATTAAATTCAGATAAAGCAGTTGTTTTATCCCAGGCACTGAATCCAAGTTACAGCGATATTGACACTTACCATATGAGCGCATGCGCAATTGATTCCGCAATAAGGAATGCAGTTGCAGCAGGGGCAAATTTAGATAATCTTGCTTTACTTGATAATTTCTGCTGGTGCAGTTCAGATGAAATGCAAAAATTAGGGGAACTGAAATCAGCGGTAAAGGCATGCTATGATTATGCAGTTATTTATGGAACTCCCTTTATTTCAGGCAAAGACAGCATGTTCAATGACTTCAAGGGATTTGATGAAAAAGGAAATTCAGTAAAAATATCTGTTCCGCCAACGCTTTTAATTTCTTCAATCGGAGTAATTGAAAATGCATTAAAATCAGTTTCAATTGACTTCAAATTTTCAGGGGACTTAATTTATATTTTAGGGGAAACATTTAATGAAATGGGGGCAACAGAATTTTATGCAATGAAAGGAGAAAAATTAATAGGGAAAAAATTCATTGGAAATAATGTTCCTAAAGTTGATGCTGAAAAAAATAAAAAATTATATAATGCATTAAGCAAATGCATTGAAAAGGAATTAATTGCTTCAGCGAAAAGTGTGCACTTGGGGGGATTGGGAATTGCTTTGGCTAAAAGCGCAATGGCGGGAATGCTTGGTGCAGAGATTTCACTTGAAAACATGCCGGGAAAAATTTCAAGAAATGATTATGCATTGTTTTCCGAATCACAGGGAAGAATATTAGTTTCAATTGCCCCTGAAAACAAAGAAGAATTTGAGTTTTTAATGAAAGGAAATGAATTTACATTAATCGGAAAAGCAATGGAAGGAAATGAATTCATTGTAAAGGGATTGAACGGAGAAAAAATAGTGAATACAAAGGTAAGCGAATTGCTGAAGGATTATAAAAAAACATTTGAAGGGTATTGAATAAAAAAACAGAAAGATTACAAAAAAAAATTTGAAGAGCAAGGTCATAACATTTAAATAAAGTTATTATATCAATTGATATAGTGATTAATTATGTCTAAAACACAAACAGTTTTTGCCCCTCAGAACATTTTGAGATATCCTCGGCTCGATACTGTCCTGATGGTTGAAGAAGCAATTCAGAAAGCAGAGGAATACCCGACTAAAGCAGAGTTACTTCGCAGTCTGCCTAAAAAGATAATGTACCAAACATTCAGCCTTATTCTTGATTACCTTGAATATTCCGGCAAAATTTACATTGGCAAAGACGGCGCTATTGTCTGGATTTGGGATCCTGAAGGAATCAGAAAAATTCTGAAAAATCCAAAATTAGTGATTAGATGAAAGAAGACAAGAGAATAAAACAAGTCACTTTTATTGAAGAATCAACAAGAAATGCTTTTGACAGGCTTGAAAGAGGAAAATTCGAGGACAAAGAATTATACAATTTCATTAACCGCGCAATTGATGATTTGAAAGAAAACTCTTTTGTTGGAATAAAGATTCCAAAAAAATTATGGCCAAAAGAGTATGTGCAAAAATATGGCATTAATAATTTGTGGAAGTATGATTTACCAAATGGCTGGAGACTTATGTACACAATCAAAGGAGACTCAATAAAAATCATTTCTGTCATACTTGAATGGATGAAACATAAAGAATATGACAGAAAATTTGGATATAAAACGAGTTGATTATAATTGAAATTAAATTAAGGAAATTAAATGAGGAGAAATTAAGATGAATCCAAAAGCAATTATTTTAAGCGGCTACGGAATCAACTGCGAGGAAGAGACAAAATATGCATTTGAACTTGCAGAAATCAAAGCAGAAATTGTGCATATTAATGATTTGATTTCAGGGGAAAAAAAATTAAATGATTACCAGATAATGGCTTTTCCAGGCGGGTTTTCTTACGGGGATGATTTGGGTTCAGGGCTTGCTTATGCAAATAAAGTGAAAAACAATTTATGGAATGAATTAATTGAATTCATTGAAGAAGACAAATTAGTTATTGCAATATGCAACGGATTCCAGATTCTTGCAAACCTTGGATTGGTGCCTGCATTCAATAAAAATTACGGTGAAATAAATGTTGCATTGCAGCATAATGATTCAGCAAGATTGGTTGACAGATGGATTGATTTAAAAGTTGAATCAAATAAAAGCCCTTGGCTGAAAGGAATTGATGAAATCAGCATGCCTGTAGCGCACGGAGAAGGAAAATTTTATGCAAAACCAGAAGTATTACAGAAATTAAATGAAAAAAAATTAATTGCAGTGAAATATTTTAAAGGAGAAATAAGTGAATATCAAAATCTTCCAGCAAATCCAAATGGAGCATTAGAAGACATTGCCGGCATTACCGATGAATCAGGAAGGATTCTTGGATTAATGCCCCATCCTGAAAGGGCAATTAAATTCACTAATCTTCCTAACTGGTCTTTATTAAAAGAAAAATTCAAAAGAGAAGGAAAAGAAATCCCGAAATACGGGGACGGATTGAAAATATTCAAAAATGCAGTGGACTACTTCAAATAGATTTTTTTTAAAGAACAACGTTATATTTTTGGCTTCCTTTCTAAATCAAATACTGGCTCAATATTATTCTGCTCCAGATAATCCAAAAACTTTTCAGAACCCTCTTTTTTAGCATAGTTTAATTCTCCCTCACTTATTGGAACAACCTGAAGAATTACTTCTGCATTAACACTTGCTTTGCAGATTTCATTTAAATTAACTGACGGAATAACTCCAAAAAAGAAAGCAGACAAATCAGTATTTTTTGCAATTGGCTTGCCTAATGATACAGTATAACCAACCGATAAGAACATTTTTTCTTTAAACGGAATTTGAGATAAAAAATATAATGAAGAGGCAATAATATCAGTATCATTTTCTAAATACAATTTATTTGAATATGCAGATAACTCAATTTTTTTAGGAGTCATATTATATTCATGCTTCTTTGGCACAGGCATTTCCCTGTCAGACATGCCTCCAGTTATATACACAAATTGAGAGCATACAGGTTTAATTAATTTTTTAAAAAAACCAGCACTTTTCAATGGAGGAAATCTAAAAATATCAACATGAGGGTCATTCTTATTATCTGGATGAAGAATTGAATCAGGCTTCCTGCCCCAAAAAGATTCATATTTGGCACCCCTAAGAACTGCATCTTTAGTTTCCATTCTACCACTTAATCAACTAAACTATAAAATAACCAAAACCAATTAATTAATATTTCGTTTTGTTGTAAGTGTTAACAGAAATTTTTTTGAACAACCTTAAATTGGCAGTTAACTGGGTTTATGCAAGGAATTTAAAAAGAATTCTGAAAATTCACGGTTTTTTAAAACACGTTATTCCGGCAATTAAAACCAATATAACAATAATTCAAGAAAAACCATTAGCAGATACATCTCTTCGAAAACCTTTTAAACAGGTTAAAACCTAATTTAAAGTATTAAGGGGAAAGTTATGCCTGGTGATTGCAAGGAAGAATGCGGGGTTGCCGCGGTCTATTTAAAGAAATCATTAAAGCATTATCCTGAAGGAGGCGCTTCTTATTATTTGTATAAAATGCTTCTGCAATTACAGCATAGAGGTCAGTTAAGCGCGGGAATCACTACTTTTAATTCTGAAAGGCTGCAGATAATTAATACTTATAAAAAACTTGGAACAGTTAATGAGGTTTTCAGGACGCATAATTCTGAAAAAACAAGGCATTTGCTGCACAAGTATTCCGGAACTGCAGGAATAGGACATGTAAGGTATGCAACTTTAGGCGGAGAAGGGCTTGCATTGGCGCATCCGTTTGAAAGGCACCATGGAAGGAAATGGAAATGGTTTAGTTTTGCAATGAACGGAAACATTGCAAATTATGCGCTTTTAAAAAGAAAGCTTGAAAAAAGACAGTATCATCTGCCAAGGAATTCAGACACTGAATTATTGCTTCATTATATTTCAAAGGAACTGGTTGGTTCAAAAAAAATGGAGATTTCAAAAATTTTTTCAAATTTATCAAAGGTATTTGACGGAAGCTATTGCCTGACTTACATTAATGCAGAAGGACAGATTGCTGCAGTAAGAGACCCATGGGGATTAAGGCCTTTATGTTATGCTGAAGACAAAGAAAAAATCCTGATTGCATCAGAAAGCTGTGCCTTGGTTAATTTAACCCATGCACAGATTAAGTCAGTCAAGCCAGGGCATATTCTGGTGATAAAAAACGGAAAGCTTCACATAAAAAGGTTTGCAAAGAAAAAAAATATTTCCCACTGCATGTTTGAATGGGTTTACTTTGCCAATCCGTCATCAATTATTGACGGAAGAAGCGTTTATCAGTCAAGATACAGGATGGGAAAAGAACTGGCTAAAAAAGAATTCCTTAATACCAATGACTCTGATTTGATTGTTGTATGTGTTCCTGATACTTCAAAGCCAATTGCCGATGCCTATGCATTTTATACAGGAATAAGGGACCAGGAAGGATTATTAAGAAACAGATATGTCGGAAGGACTTTTATTGAAGGAAAAAAAAGAAGCGAAAAAGTAAGGGAAAAATTCTTTTTAAACAAGCCGATTTTAAAAGGAAAAAAAGTCATTTTAATTGAAGACAGCATTGTAAGGGGAACAACAACAAAAGAATTGATTAAATACATTAAAAATGAGGGAAAAGCAAAAGAAGTGCACATGAGATTCGGGGCTCCGCCAATCAGAAGCCCGTGCTTTTATGGAATAGACATGTCAAGCGTTAAGGAATTGATTGCCGCAAGAAATTCATTCAACCACCAAAAGCCTCCATTCAAGGAACTGACAAAAAAAGAACTGAATAAAATAAGGAAAGAAATCGGCGCAGATTCAATAGTATATCAGTCAGTTGATTCATTAATTAAGGCGATTAATATTCCAAAAAATAGTTTATGCCTTGCCTGCTTAAACGCGGTTTATCCAACTCCGGAAGGAAGAAAATTAAGGAAAAAAGCAGTTTATTCATTTTCATGCAATTCAAAAAGCAATAAAAGAATTTACGAATAAAATAATTTTTAATTAAATTGCAGGGGGAAAATAATTGAAAATTCTTGTTGTAGGCTCAGGCGGAAGAGAGCATGCTTTATGCTGGAAAATAAGGCAAAGTTCTTTATGTGAAAAGGTTTATTGCGCGCC
>JBDRGO010000055.1:0-2586 GCA_043817715.1 Candidatus Iainarchaeum sp.
AAAAGCAATTGGCTCTTATTTAATTAAAGCAGGAGGAAAAACTGCTGTAATAGGCCATGACAACCGTCCTTCTTCTCCTTCTTTTGCCAAAAATCTGATTAGAGGCCTTGTTTCAACCGGAATTGAAGTAATTGATATTGGGTTGGTTCCAACTCCAGCTTATTATTTTTCTATCATTTATTTTCAAGCCCATGGAGGAGCAATGATTACCGGCTCTCATAATCCTTCGGAATTCAATGGATTCAAAATATCCAAAGGAAATCACGCTATTTTTGGAGAAGAAATCCAGGAAATAAGAAAATTAATGGAAAAAGGGGATTTCATTAAAGGAAAAGGAAGAATAATAAAAAAAGAGATTTTAGAGGAATACGCTGAAACAATTCAAAAAAAAGTTTCTTTAGGAAAAAGACTTAAAGTAGTTTTAGACTGCGGTAATGGAGTTGGCTCTGTTATTGCCCCTCAAATTTTAAGAAAGCTTGGAGTAGATTTAACTGAACTTTATTGTGTTTCTGACGGCACTTTTCCTAATCATCATCCTGATCCAACTTTGCCTGCAACTTTAACTGATTTGATTTCAAAAGTAAAAGAATTAAATGCTGATATTGGAATTGCTTTAGATGGAGATGCAGACAGAATCGGGGTTGTAACAGAAAAAGGAGATATTTTGTGGGGCGACCAGTTATTGATTTTGTTTTCAAGAGAATTATTAGAAAAAGTTCCTGGAGCAAAAATTTTGGTTGAAGTTAAATGTTCTCAGGCTTTAATTGAAGACATCAAAAACCATAAAGGAGTGCCGATTTTGTCTCCTACAGGCCACAGCATTATTGAAGCAAAAATGGTTGAAGAACATGCTTTTATTGCAGGAGAAATGTCTGGCCATATGTTTTTTAGGGATGAATACTTTGGTTTTGATGATGCAATTTATGCTTCAGCTCGAATCCTTAGAATTCTTTCAAATTCAGATAAAAAATTATCTGAACTTTTAGCTGATGCCCCAAAATATTTTTCTTCTCCTGAAATTCGTGTAGAGTGTTCTGATGACGAAAAATTTGATGTAGTAAAAAAAGTAGGAGACTTTTTTAAAGAAAAGCATGAAGTAATTGATGTTGATGGAGCAAGAGTGTTATTTGATAATGGCTGGGGTTTAATTAGAGCTTCAAACACCCAACCAGTTTTAGTCCTTAGATTTGAAGCAAAAACAAAAGAAGAATTAGAAGAAATTAAATCAATTTTCAGGCAAAAACTAAATGAATTTGACTGCGTTAAAATTGATTTTTAAAGTACTAATAAAATTCCACTTTAATTTTTTTGTCTGAAATTTTAGCTGAAATTTTCCCTTTTTTTCTTTCTACAGTTAAATCAAACAAAGTGTTTCCTAATCTCATTTTTCTTTTCAAATAATTGATTTTTTCCAGCAACTGCGGTTTCAAATAAATTGTTTTTTCAAATGCATTTAATTTAATCCCAAGCATGAATTCATCTATTGCCTTGATTACAAATGAGTGCCCCCATAACTGGGTTCCGCATCCTTTTAGTTTCCCGTTTAAATTCCAGCATTCCCCTATTCCTCCAACGCAATCTGAATTTAAATCTTCAACTAATTTCATCAAATATTTTATTCCTTTTTCTTTTCTTTCTGCTTTGAATTCAGCACAAGCCATCCATCCAGTGCATAAGCTCCAGCTTAACCCTGTGTGATATCCTTCTGAATTAAAGCTTTTTTCATTAAAACTTCTGGTTAAAATTCCTTTAGCGCAATTAAATTCCTGTGATTCAAATAACTCAATTTCTTTTTCTGTTGCTTTCTTTTGCATTAAATAAACCAATGGATTGCATGTTTTAACCAATTCATTTCTTTCATTTATTAAATCAGCAAAAATACTGTTTCTTTCAAATTTTTGAATTATTTTCCTGTTTAATTCAACTGCTTTTTTTTCTATTTCATGCACTTCTTTTAGTTCTTTTTCTAATACAAGCAGATTTCTAACTGAATGCAGTGCCTTCAAATATAATGCCTGAATTTCAATTCCTGCTCCTGTTCTTGAAATTGAATCCATCCAGGTTGCATTTCCTTGATGATAAATTAACCCGTCTTTTTCTTGGGTTCTCAAAAACTTTAATACTTTCCAGTAATCAATTTTTTTAAGTATTTTTTTGTTTCCTGAAGCAAAAACATAATTCTGTAATCCAATTAAAAACAATAAAGATGCATCAATTGAATTAAAAGTAATTTTTTCTCTTTCAATAAAATTAGGTATTTTCCCGTTTTGATTGTTTTTCCAAAAATACTCTAAAACTTTTTCTGCTGTCTCAAATTCCCTTAAAGAAATCAAAGAACTCAAAGACCATAAATTGTCTCTCCCCCAGTACTGCAAAAACCAGGGATATCCTGCAAAAAAATTCTCATTGTTTTCCAGCAATCCAATTCCTTTAGCTGAATCAATGAATCCTTTTTCTAATTCCTTGTAATTGCATGAAATCAATTCATCAATTTTTTTGCTTTCTTTTTCTGTTTTTCCGATTTCTTTTTTCAATTGCTTTTCAGTTAATTTCTTTTCTTTGGGTAATTTCTTTTCAGCTAGTTTT
>JBDRGO010000056.1:0-2196 GCA_043817715.1 Candidatus Iainarchaeum sp.
CAAAAAATTTCCAAAGCAGAATTAATTGTTTTTAATGGCCCGCCAGGAGTTTTTGAAGAAAAACCTTTTTCTCTGGGAACAAAAGAAATTCTTAAAGCAATTTCTGAAAATAAGGGCTTTACTTTCCTCGGAGGAGGAGATACTGGAACTGCTCTGGAATCACTTGGTTTTTCTTCTTCAGATTTTTCTTTTGTTTCTTTAAGCGGCAAAGCTTCACTTAGCTATCTTTCAGGAAAAAAATTAGTGGCATTAGAAGCATTAAAAAACTCTGATTTAATGCTTTAATTTATTAAGTTCTTTTAATACTTTTTCTGCCATTTCTGCTACTCTTGTGTCGCTGCTTTTTGTTAATGGTTCAATTAATGGAATGCTTTTCACTGAACCAAGTTCTCCTAACAACCTGATTGCATAAACCTGAATTCTTGCATCTCTTCTTTTCAGCGCTGTTTCAGCATAATAAGCAGGTCTTTTTGAAGCAAGCTTGCCTATTGTCCAAGCATAATACCCTCTTTCTCTAAAACCATTTTCTGTTTTAGCGTCTGCAGCTGAAAACATTTTTCCGTGTTTCCTGAACAACTGCCTTCTGAATTCAGGGTGTTGATAAATCGTTTTTCCTTTTGCTCTCATTTCGGTTTCCATTCTTTTTAAAACAGAATTAGAAACAACCGATCTTCTATGCGCTTTTGAAACACCGGCTCCCTTTAATGATTTTGCTATAGTTCTCATGGATGTTTTTAATGAAGTTTTTCCTGTTTTGTGTCTTTGCATTGGCGGCATAAAAAAAGATTATTTTTGTTCTTAATATAATTATGTTCAGCTTCCGCAGACTTCTTCTATGCAGTCGCAGTTTCCATCGCATGCTTCGAAATTATTGTCTGCATTGCAGTTGTCATCAGAGCAGTTGCATCCGTTTATTGCACAATGCTGTGATTCGCATGAAACATTATTCATGCTTGTTAATTCCCCTGTTATTTCGTTGTAAATGCATGGCCCTACAGCATTTGGCC
Organism: Candidatus Iainarchaeum sp.; assembly: GCA_043817715.1. Taxonomy (GTDB): domain Archaea; phylum Iainarchaeota; class Iainarchaeia; order Iainarchaeales; family JAFGBZ01; genus JAFGBZ01. Next base: position 1,008 of record JBDRGO010000056.1, read on the forward strand.
CTTCACAATTATTGTATACAACAAAATTGTATATTGATACAGCTGAATAAGCAAAGCTTGCAATCATCAAAACAGTGAAAAACCACGAAATTAATTCAAAGTGCTTAAATACTATCCCGCCTGCTTTAGGGCTTTTTTTCATTATTTTTCCGGTTAATTTCATTTTCATTTTTTTGTCAAAAGAAGTATTGCATTTCCTTAAAGTCATTCTTCTGAAAACACAGTCAAATGCTTCTCTTGCGTAATCCCTGTATTTAGCAGAAAAAATTCCAAGTATAGCAAAAACAATCAAGGCAATAAGGCAAATCATTTCAAATCACTTAAAACAAGATAAATATTAATGCAGGAAATGTTTTTAATGCAACTGATTTCATTAACCATTTTACTCAATCAATATAGCTGGTTTTAAAGGCAAGGCATTGCCTGCTTTTTTTTCTGAACTTTCTTCTGCTTTAATCAATTCAATTTCTGTTTCAAACTCTTTTTTCAACCCATTTATATTATCTTTCAAAACATTTATTTCATTTAATTCAATGAATTCCTGCATTTCATTGACTTTTTTTACTGCAACCTGCAAAAAACCCTTTAATTCTTTTGAATGGTTTTTCTCTAATTCAATTCCTTTTTTCATTGCAAAACCAAACTCGATTCTTCCCTGCTTTTGCTTTTCCCCAAATAATTTTTTCATTAAATTCCATTTCCATTCAGGAGCAATAAAAATTTTTATCCTGTTAATTTTTTCCTTTCCAATCAATTCTTTTATTTGCATTATATCTTTTTTAATCATTTCAATAAACTCTTCCTGTTTTTCTGCCTTTACATCAATTTTTTTTTCTTCAAATTCAGGCCATTTTGCCCTGCTGGAAAAACCCTTCCCGCCAATTTTATTCCATAATTCTTCGCTTAAATGAGGGGCAAAAGGATTAAGCATCAAAACCAGTGATTTGATTCCTTCAGAAAATGGCTTGCTTTCTTTTTCCTCGAATTTCTGCAGTGTATTAGCCAACTGCATTAATTCCCCAATCGCCTTGTTTAATTCAAGTTTTTCAATGAATTCAGTGACATCTTTTATTGTTCGCTGAACCTTTGACTGCAACAATTTTTCTTTTGAATTCAATTGAATTTTAACTGTTTTTTTTTCTTCAAATTCAGGCCATTTTGCCCTGCTGGAAAAACCCTTCCCGCCAAT
>JBDRGO010000057.1:0-2030 GCA_043817715.1 Candidatus Iainarchaeum sp.
TCCAAAAGTAATTGTAGGAATGACTGCCTACAATGATGAAGGAGTAATAGGAAAAGCAGTCCAGGATTTTAAGTCAAATCCGCTTGTTTCAAAAGTAATTGTTGTTGACAACAATTCCATTGATAAAACATTTGAAGAAGCAAAAAAAGCAGGAGCTCAAACAGTAAAAGAATCAGTTCAGGGTTATGGTGCCTGCTGCATGCGTGCATTGAAGGAAGCGCGTAAAGGAGCTGATATAGTTGTTTTGGTTGAAGGTGACCAGACTTTTTCCTCAACTGACTTAAAGAAGCTTCTTGCATATATTGAAAATGCGGACATGGTTGTTGGAACAAGGACAACAACTGAATTGTGCGCTCCTGATTCGCAAATGAACTGGTTCATGCAGTATGGAAATATTTTTATTGCAAAATTAATTCAATTGCGTTACTGGGGAAAACTGCGTTTGACTGATGTTGGCTGCACTTTCCGTGCAATCCGCCCTGAAGCACTGGATAAAATAATGCTTTTGCTTTCAGTTAAAGGCAATTATTTTTCCCCGCATATGATTCTGCAGGCATTAAAATCTGATTTAAAAGTGATTGAAGTTCCTGTCACGCTTAAAAAACGCGCAGGAAAAAGCAAGGGAGTGGGTTCAAGCATTTCAAAAGGCCTTGCTACAGGCCTGCAGATGTGGAAAGAAATCCTTTTAAGTTAATTATTTGTTCTTATAGTGTATTTGCCGGAGTGTGTTGAATATGATTAAAGGAGTTGAAGTAAAGGACTTAAAAATTTTTTTGGATGACCGCGGTTACTTGTATGAAATTACCAGATTCAATGACAAAATATTTAATGGGGAAAAAATAAAGCAGACTACTTTTTCGCATTTGTTTCCTGATGCAGTTAAGGCATTCCATTACCATAAAAACCAGACCGACTGGGTTGTCTGTGTTGAAGGAAATGTCAAGCTGATTATGGTTGATTTTAGGGAGCATCTTAAGAAAGGAATTGCTTCCGTTGAGGGAAAAGAAGAAGAGCTCAGAAACAAACTGGTTCCGGTTGTATATTATTTGGGTGAAAGAAAGCCGATGCTGATTAAAGTTCCTAAAGGAGTATGGCATGGCTACACTGCAGTCGGAGGAAAACCTGCAAGCATAATTTATTTCACTGACCAGGTATATAATTCAGAGGATGAACACAGAATTCCCTGGGATTTTTTCGGAAAAAAATTATGGGAAGTAGAAAACAAGTAACAATTTTTTAGAAAAAAGTTGGCAAAAAATAAAAACTGATTAAAATGAAAGTTCTTGTTGCAGGCCATAAAGGCTTTTTAGGGAAAAAAATTTACTCTGTTTTGTCAAAATGCAGGGGAGTTGATTTATTTCCTAAACCCGAAGAAAATCCAGATTATCTTAATTATATTTTTCCCTGCAAATTTGATGCAGTAATTAATTGTGCCGGTTATACTGATGTTGATGGCTGTGAGAAAAACAAAAAACTTGCTTTTGAATCAAATGTTTTATTGGTTAAAAAGATTTTAGGGCAATGCACTTCAAAAACCCATTTTATTCATATTTCCTCGGATTATGTAATTCGGCCAATTAATTATTATGCCCAGACAAAAAAGGAAGCAGAAGAGCTTTTGTTTGAGTTTCCTAAAATCCCTTCAATTGCATTAAGGGTTTCAGGCCTTTACGGTTTTAATGATTCAAATGACAGAAAAACTTTTGCGTTATGGGTTACAGAGCAAAAAGGCAATGCTATAACTGTCTTTAATTCTGCTGCAATTAATGTTACCTTAATTGATGACATTGCAGAAGCAATTGAAAAAATCATTAAAGAAAAAATCACCGGAATAAAAAACTGCGTTGGAAAAGACTGCTTGACAAAATATGAATTTGCAAAAAAAATTTACTCTGTATTCGGGTTTGATGAAAATAAAGTCATTCCTTCAACTGAACTTCCTTCCTCTTGGATTGCGGAGCGCCCTGAAAGAATTGAGCTGAAAAGCGATTTTCATGCCTTAAATGCCGAAGATGGGCTGAAAAAAATGA
>JBDRGO010000058.1:0-5251 GCA_043817715.1 Candidatus Iainarchaeum sp.
AAAAATAGTTAAATTTATTTAATTCTATTTCAGATAAAATTAATTGAATTCACTTTAATTTAATTTTAATCCAAATAATCGATTTTTCTATTTTTACTTGCATTTAACGCAGCATATTTGCGTCATTAACTCATTCATTTCTTTTTGTTCCTGCAGGATTCTTTCTATTGGATAGAATTCAAGCTTTCCGTTTCCTGAAATTTTTTTCTCTAAAACAAGTTCCTTTAAACACTGCATTAATTCAGGGTAAGAGTAATTTGTCTCTTTTTTTAGTTCTTGCATTGAGTTTTTTCCGCTGCAGATTAACTGCAGAATAAAATCCTTTTTTTCTTGCATTAAATTCACTTTCTCGCTGTTAAATCACTTTTACTGTTTTCTGCTTTGAAGCCATTCTACCCTTACATTGACTGCATTCTGCATTCTTTTAAGCGAAGGCGCAGCATGCATTTTTTCTGCAAGCATTTTGTCTCCCACTGCTTTTTCAACCCATTCCGCGAAACCATTTCCTTTTTCATCCACATGATAGCCGAAGGTGTCTTCATCAATACTGTTCATTACTTCTTTTAATTCATACAAATTTTTTATCGGCACAACTCCGTTCAGGTAAAAGAAAAGGTCAGGATGGGGCATGTCCCTTAACAGAATTTCACTGCATTGAGATGAATGGGTTTCCTCTTTTTCATGCTCTTCAGTGAAAAAATCCAGCACATCCCTTGCAAAATTCTCCAGTTTAATCAGCAGATCCTCAATCATCCAATCACTTGTGCCTTGTAAATTAATTCTTTTCTTTTTTTATTTCTTTGCTTTTATTTTTTGCTGTTTAATTAGGTTTTTTTATTTTGTATTTTAATTTAATTTTTATTTTCTTTTTTGCTGGTTTAATTTAATTCTTTTCTTGCATTTAATTTATTTTTTTTGTGTTTTTTATTTTATTTTTTTTGCTTTCTTTTTATGCTGTCCGAAGAAATCTGTTTCCTCTAATGCAAATCCTCTTTCATGCAGTTCTTTGTCCAGTTCAATGAAAAGCTTCTTTAATGCCTTAAATGCATTGTTTGAGGGTACTGCCGAAAACAAAAGGAAAGTTATTGCCGCAGTTACCTGTCTTGAATAAATTATCGGCACTCCTAAACTTGGGAGTTCATAATACAAAACATAAGTAATCCATCCAAGGCATAAAACAATAAATGCATTCAGAATAAGTTTTATCAGCAGTTCTTTTTCTTTTGATGTTGCTGGCTGGATTTTGTTTTTCGGGTTTATTTTAAATGGTGTCGGAATCATTTCCACTATTTTATGGTGCAGTGGGCGCAGGTTATATAAGGGGGAAAAAATAAGCACGGTAACCAGTATAACCATGAAAGCCAATGGCCCGACAATTGTTTTTTCTGCTATAGTCAGCACTGCCGCACTGCTTGTTGCAATAATTACAACAAATTCGCCTAAAGGAGTCAACAGCAGTCCTGCAAGGCTGCCGTCTTCTTTTTTTAATCCAAAATAAGGCCCGAAAAAGCCGAAAACAAATATATTGACCAGAATTATTCCTGCCCCTAAAAGAACCGCTATTCCGAACAGGAATGCAATCTGTTCTATCGGCGGAAAAACCTGAATCAGCGCTTCAGGATTGTAAAACAGGCTTGTTCCGAATGCAACAAAAAAGAATACAAGGAAAAAATCCCTCATAAAATTGACGTCTCTTTTAATGCTGTTTCCTGCCCTTGTTTCAGCCAAAGCAAATCCTGCAAAATATGCCCCCAGTGCAGGGCTTAAGTCAAGGGAATAGCCGATTGTTGCAACAACTAATCCTACGCCTAATGCAAACAAAGTTATTTCTGCGTGATTGAATTCATTTGCAATAAGCCAGTCTTCCATAAATTTTGACAATTGGTAAACAACAATGAATGCAGATACTGCAAAAACCATTGCATTAATGCTTAATCCTATTGGGTCTCCATTTCCGTTGAAGCTTGTCAGGAACACTAAAAGAATTATTCCCAGAAAATCCTGAAGAATAAGAATTGACAACGAAAGCTTTGCTGCAGAATTTGAAAGAAGTCCTTTATCCAGAATGAATTTTGCCACAATTGCTGTTGAAGTGCAGAAAAGCATGAATCCAACAACAATTGAAAAAAATAATGAAAACCCCATTAATTGCATTATAATAAATCCAATTAATGCCAGCCCAATCATGTCAAGCAAAGCCATTCCAAAAGCAGTTGTTCCTGCTTTTAAAAAATCTTTAAGCGATAATTCCAGCCCTAGGTAAAACAATAAAACAAATAATCCTAATTCAGAAAATGCATGCACTATTGGGTCTTCCGGATTCAAAAACCCTAAACCAAAAGGCCCTAAAAGAAATCCTGCCAGCATGAATCCAATAACCGGATTCTGCCCGAGTTTCTTGAACAGGAAACTGATTAATATGGCTAGAATCATTATTATTCCGATGCTGGTTAAAGGAAGCTCCAATTAAATCACTTATAAATTAATTACACTAGGATTAAAGAAAAGAAGAATAAAAAGATTTGGTTTTTGAAATTTTATTCTTTTTTAAGGATTTTAGTTATTCTTCCTGTTTTATTGCATTTGCCGCCAGAATCAATCCGAAAACCATTATTATTATTGGCAGAAAAGCGATTTCCAGAAAAATGAATTCCATTTCATTCGCAAACCACAATACGCCTAAAACAATTACAATAATTCCAAAAAACAAATTTAATTTATTCATTTTTATTCCTCCCTTAATTAATTTTTAAATCATTTAATTTAATTTTTTTTTGTTTTTTTTTAATTAACTTTTGTTTTTTTTAATTTAATTTTTTTTTGTTTTTTTTTTAATTAACTTTTGTTTTTTTTAATTTAATTTTTTTGCTTAATTTATTCCTTTTTTTCTTTTTGTTTATTTTTTTACTTTTTTTTATTTATTCTTTTTTTGCAGGATTAACTCCGCATTTCAAACACGCAAAAGAAGTATGCAGTATTTTTTTTGCTTTTTCAGACCCTGGTTCATCCAAAAATTCTTCATATAATTTTTTTACTTCCTCATTATCTGAAGCAATCTTTAATTTTTCTTTTTCATCAACTTTTAACAGTGCTTTTCTTCTTGCTTCCAGGGTTTCTTCCCCTGCTTTTGGCTGCCCTCCTCCTCCAATGCATCCTCCGGGGCATACCATTAATTCAATTGCGTCATATTTTGAAAACTTTTCTTCATTGCTGATTAAGTCCTTTAAATTATGCAATCCATTAACCACTGCAACTTTGATTTTTTTTCCATTTAATTTGATTTCTGCTTCTTTGAATCCCTGCATACCCCTCACCTGCCTGAATTCAATTGCATGGATTTTTGAATCAAAATGGTTTGCAATAAACCTAAGCACTGCTTCCATTACGCCTCCGGTTGCTCCAAACAATTGCCCTGCGCCTGTGGCATGCCCTAGCAATGAATCAAAGTCCTTTTCTTCCGCATTTCTTAAATCAATTCCTTCTTCCTTAAAAAACTGGATTAATTCCTTTGTTGTAACAACCAAATCAACATGCTTTATTCCGTTGAATTCCATTTCAGGCCTTTTTGCCTCAATTTTTTTAACAACGCAAGGCATGAATGAAACCGAATAAATTTTTTCAGGCTTAATTCCTTTTTTTTCCGCATAATAAGTTTTAATCAATGCACCCATTGCCTGTTGCGGAGACTTGACTGTGCAGAAATGGTTCAAAAGATGCGGAAAATTATTTTCAATAAATGCAACGCTTCCGCAGCAGCAGGAAGTAAATAATGGCAGGTTTTCTTTTAATTCAATTCTGTGCAGGAATTCAGTTCCTTCCTCCACAGTCACTGCATCAGCGCTTACTGAAGTGTCAAACACTGCATCAAAACCAGCCTGCTTTAATGTCCCAACCAGTTTTTTTGTCAGAATTGTTCCTGGCGCATAATCAAATCCTTCTCCAATAGTCACTCTTAATGCCGGCGCCACCTGTGCAACAACATGGAATTTTTTTTCCTTTAAAGCAGTTCTTAATTCATCTATTGAACTCATTCTTAATCAAACCTAATTGAAAGTAAATTCTTAAATTGCTATTTATCAAATGCTTTATTATCCTGCTGTTTTATTATCAAATTGCTTTAAGCAAAAGCATTACTGCAATTCCTGCAATTAATGCAATTAACTGGAAAAAGCTTGTTTTTGCTTTTATTTCTTTATGCATTTCAGGCAATAAATCGCTTCCTGCAATATAAATGAATCCGCCTGCTGCAAACGGAAGAATAAATAATTCAATTCCTGCAATGAATCCGCTGAAAAATAAAACAATTATTGCCCCCAAAAAAGCAGTTAATGCAGTCAAAAAATTCATCAGCAAAGCCTTTTTCTTTGAATAGCCTCCATGAAGCAGTATTCCAAAATCCCCTATTTCCTGCGGAAGTTCATGGAATAAAACCGCAATTGTTGTGCTTATCCCTATTTGAACTGAAACCAGAAAGCTTCCTGCAATAAGCATTCCGTCAATTACATTATGCACTGCATCCCCTATCAGGCTCATCTGTGAAAAGGAATGAATTTCGCATTTTCCCGGCATATCATGGCAGTGGCGCCATTTAATTATTTTTTCAATTACAAAAAACAATAATATTCCGCTTAAAACCATTAGCCCTGTTTCCATTCCGAATCCGTTTAATTCAATTGCTTCTGGAAGCAGGTGAATGAACGCGCCCCCCAATAATGCCCCTGCGGCAAAACTGACAAGATATAAAATAATTTTTTTCAGCTTATCCATCTGAATTGAAATTGTTACTGCCCCAACCAGTGAAACCAGGCTTACAACAAAAATCGCAGTAAAAACCTGCGCCAAAACAATTAATTCAGCCATTAACCCACAAATAGAAGTATTGGGAAAGAATTTAAAAAAAGATTTAAAATTTAAAAAAGGCAAAATATTTAAAATAAGAATAACCGGAATTGTGAAAAGAATAAATTAAAATTAATTAAATTAATAAAAAAAATTAAAATTAATTAATGCATGGCCGCGCAGGCTAATGCGTGCCGAGCCTTGCCCACCGAGGACCGTATTTTTCAAACCATCCGATAAACCCCATTGCGAGGAACACGACACAGAGTATCGTTACGCTCTGAGCACAGGCAGTCCCGAAGAAAGACTTTGAGGCGGTATCGAAAATTACGAACTGAGCAGGCATGTTCCCGGGACTGATCAAAAAGATAATGGCCGACAGACTCGTCATGCACTCCACAAAGACGTACAG